>JAYVDE010000341.1:0-4983 GCA_043749575.1 Burkholderiaceae bacterium
GCGACGCAGTTGATTGGCGTTGACGCCGTGGCGCAACGCAAGACCCGCCACCGAAGTCGCCGGCTTGCCAGCCTGCTCGACCAGCCATGCCTTGAACGCCTTGGACTACTGTCTGCCATGCACTGACTGGCGTCTGGTGGATTGAGTCGTTTTCGGGCGGAGACGGCCTTGAGGCGACCGGGATGCCGTGCCTCACTGCGTTCCCGCCTGCCCACCGCGCTGCGTCCATGCCGCCACGATGTCGCGGAAATTCGGAATGGCCTGGATCAGGCGCTTGCGGTCGGCGGCTTCGGTTCTTTCAGCCGCAGTTGCCCGTACGTCGGCGTGCAGTTGTTCGAGCAGCGGGCCGGCGCGATCGTCGCCCAGGGCCGCCAGCACCTGATGGCAGTGCCAGCGCAAACCGATCGTCTCGCCCAGGGCGCATTCGGCCAGTTCGCGGGGCAGTCGGTCCAGCGTGGCGTTCAGCTCGTCCATGGCCTGTACAGGTTGCTTAAGCCTGACCTTGCACAGCGCCACGATGGCCATCAGATCGCAGGCTTCAAGCGGTTGTTCCAGTGTCTGGAGCAACCTCAGCGCCGAAGTACAGCATTGCAGCGCAGTCTGCGCGTCATCCCGCTCGAGGAGCAAGTCGCCGAGAAGAAGCAGGGTGAACACCTCACCGCGGCGGTCGCCGATGGCGCGATCGATGACCAGACTCCGCTCACACCAGCGCAGCGCCGCAGCCGGATCACCCACCGCCTGGGCTCCTTGGGCAAGACGCCGTTGGGCCAGCGCGACGTCTCGGACCGAGCCGACGGCGTCGGCCGATGCGCGCATGCGTTCAGCCCAGGCCATACCATCATCCCAGCGCCCCCAAAAGAAAGCGACGACCGCCAGGTTGTGCAGCGCGCCCAGTTGCAGACGCGGGCTGCCCGTCAGTTCGCCGCGCGACAGCACCGCCTGCAGCGTGCGGCGCGCCTCGTCCAGGCGAGACAGCAACATCGCGACCATTCCGGACAAGGTCAGCAACTTGGCCTCGGTCTCGGCCCGCAGCTTGTCGCCCTCGATCCTGGCGGCCCAAGGCAGGCCGGCCTCGATGTGCCGGCTGGCGCCCGCGTAGTCTTGTCTGGCTATGTTCAGCCACGCCAGCTGGCCCTGCGCCAAGGCGGCCCATTGCGCAGCACCGCAGCGCTCGGCCAGTTCGAAGGCCTGCCGGGCCAAGGGCGCCGATGCCGCAGCGTCGCCACGGCGGTCGGCGAGCAGCGCCTTGCTGAACAACAGTTCAGCCCGGCGCGCGTCGTCGGGGTGGCGCTCGAGCAGGGCCGCTATCTCTGCGTGCACCGCGCCCTGGGTTCCTCGGTCGCCCAAGACGTCGGCGACCCTTTCCACCCGGCTCAACAAGTCGAGCGATCGTCCGGGGTCGGCCTCGCCCAACAAGGCCAACGCACGCCGAAAGTACGACTGGGCGATGGCATTGGCAAACCGGGTCTGCGCGTCCGTGCCCGCCTGCTCGAAGCAATCGATCGCCAGCGCCGTCTCGCCGGCCCGCTCGGCGTGCTCGCCGGTCATGGCCAGGAACTCCGCGCCGCGGCCCTGGGTGCGCGCCTGCAACCAGCGCGCTGCCGCGCCGTGGCCCAGCTTGCGTTCGGCCTTCAGCAGCGTGTCGTAGGTCACCTGGTGCAGCAAGTGGTGGTGAAACTGGCGCTCGGGCGTGCCTTCGAAGTCGCTGCTGTCGCGCGCCTTGACGAAGGCCGCACGTTGCAGCGCCGGCAGGGCTTGCGGCGCCTGCGCGTCCAGGGCCTGCAGGGCGTCGTCCCAGAAGACGTGGCCGATGACGCTGGCCTGGCGAGCGGCCTGGCGTTCGCTGGCCGGCAGCGCGTCCAGCCGGGCCTGCAGCAGGCCGACCAGCGTGGTGGGCAGGCGCAGGGTGTTCAGGCGGTGCAGCTGCACCGTCCAGTGCGGACCGGTGGCGTCGATGACACCGTCGTCAATGAGCCGGCGCACCAGCTCTTCCATGTAGTACGGATTGCCTTCGGCGCGGCCGACGATCAGTTCGCTGAGGCGGGGCGGCACCTCGCCCAGGCGCTGCAGCAATGCCTGCACCAGTTCGTTGCTTTGATCCGCGGGCAGCGGGCTCAGCGTAATGAGCGCGGCAACGGTATCGGCAGTGGCGGCCGTGTCGGGTTTGACCCAGTCGGGCCGTCGCACCAGCAGCGTCGGGCGGGCCGTCATCACCAGCGCCAGCGGCAGTTCGGCCGCGTGCGCCAGCAGGTGCTGCAGCAGGTCCAGCGAGCTGTCGTCGGCCCAGTGCAGGTCTTCGACGATCAGTACCGGCAGGTTGCTCCCCGCTGCCGCCAAGGCTTGCAGGTAGGCGCGCAAGGCCATCAGCGCCTGGTCGCGCAGTGTGCGCGGGTCCAGGCCCTTGACGGTGGGGCTGTCGGCGAAGTCCAGGCCCGAGAGCTGGCCGATGAGCTGGGCCTGGCGTTCACCACGTTCTGGAAACCACGGGCTCAAGGTGTCCACGACCTTGCGCTTGGCCACCTCGGCGCTGTCGGTGTCGGCCACGCCGCATTGCAGCGCCAGCAGGCTGCGCAGCAGGCCCCAGGGGCGCAGCTGGCTGTCGGGCTGCGAGCGCAGCGTGAGCAGGCGACAGTCTGGCAGCGCGGTCGTCAGCTCCCTCAGCAGCCGGCTCTTGCCCAGGCCGGCGTCGCCGATCAGCGTTAGGGCTTGCAGCTGCCGGGTCTTGCGGGCTTGTGCCACCGTTTGCAGCAGGCGCTGCAACTCGGTGTCGCGGCCCACCATGGGCGTGGCCGGGCCTTGCAGCCCGCGCTCGACGCTGGCCGCGCCGCGTTCCAGCGCTGCGCGCACCAGGTAGGTCTGCATCGGCGCTTCGATGCCCTTCACCTGCAAGGGCGGCTGCGTTTGCAGATCGAACAACCCACGCACCTGGCTCCAGGTGTCGTGACTGATGCGCAGGCCGCCCGGTGGCGCGTGCTGCTCCATGCGCGCAGCGATGTTCACGGCCGCGCCCATGGCTGTGTTGTCGTCTTCCACGCCCTCGCCCAGCGCTACGTCGCCGCTGTGCACGCCCACGCGCACGGCGAAGTTGTTGATGCCATGCAGCCGTGCAGCGGCCTCGGCCTGCGCGCGCCCGGCTGCCAGGATGGCCAGACCGGCGCGCACGGCGCGTTCGGCATCGTCTTCGCGCGTCTCGTCCATGCCGAAGGCGGCCTTGAGGCCGTCGCCGGTGAAGCGCAGCACGCGGCCCTGGTGGGCTTCGATGACAGAAGCCATGCGGCGCAAGGCGCCGCTTAGCAGGCCCAGCGTGTCCTCGGCTTCCATGCCATGGGCCAGGGCGGTGGAGCCCACCACATCGGCAAACAGCACCGTCACCAAGCGGTGCTTCAGACCGGCCGGGCGCAGCAAGGCGGCCAAGCGGGCGCGCAGCGGGGCGGTGGCGAGTTCCAGCACCGTGTCGCCCAGCGTGGCGCGTTGGGTTGCCAGCGCGGCGATGGCGGCGCGCAGGGCTTCGGTGTCCTTGTCTTGCATAGGCGTTGCTTCGTGGCGCCTTGCGGGTACGCCCGTCGTGAGTGGGTCGAGGTCAGGGTTGCGCCATCTCGGCCCGGGTTGCCCCGTGCCTTTGTCTGCTGTGCCCTGCCGCCAGTCTATGGGCTGGCCGGCGCCGGCTCCTGCACCTGTTGTTCCCACTGGCGATCAAACGTCCGCCACAGCCGCAAGGCGTTGATGGGTACCAGCACGAAGTGCAGTGCCAGCACTGGCCACAGCTGTGCCGTCAGGCCCTAGGCGATGAGCGCCGCATTCGCAGACAGTGACACGTAGCGCAGACGCACCAAGTCGTTGCACGGGAAGGCCAGCAAGGTCAATGCTGCAGCAGACCAGCCCAGCACATTGCTCAGCGGCGAAATGGCAACCATCTCAGACGTCAGCGTGTGCGGCCGAAAGCCGCAGTCACCGTCTGCGGGTAATAGCGCGCCACCAGGGTCGGCGCCGGCTGGCGGGCCAGTTGCGCCCAGGCGGTCAGTTGATCCTGGCTGCTGTCCCAGTCGCAGTCGCAGACTGTCGGGCCGTGCTTGAACATCCACAGTGCCATCTCGGCCGACGGTGCGTGGCCAGCATCGGCCAAGGCGATGAAGCGCCCGTAGGCCTAGGGGAAGCTCGCCTCGCGGAACGAGGCCACGGCGTTGGCATGCAGCCTCTCGGCCATGCCGGGCTTGGCTTGCGCAAAGGCCGCAGGCGCATGGCGGCCCAGCACGAGCAGGGCGACGGGGATGAACTTGTTGGCGACGGTGTGCATGGCGTGGGCTCCTGATGGTGACGTTGAACGAGCTCGGCCGCTGCGGTGGGCACAGGCCTGCGCTGCGGTGACTGCATGGTCGTGTCACAGGTCTTGGTCTGCGCGTCTCGGTTCAATAGTGAACGGGGCTCGCACTCTGGATACGGTCTGCGCCTCGAACGCCTCGGCAGGACGTAATCGCGTGTCGCCGATCGGCTGGGTGCGTCGAAAGCGATGGTCAACCGCTTGCTGCCGCACCTGGCGCAGGGGGGGGGGTTACATCGAGGTCACGCGCGAGCGCATCGTGCTGCTGAAGCAGCTGCCGCCGCGCTAATGAGTGCGGGCGCGCGGCGGGACAACATGGCGAAGGAAAAAGGGCGTTTGAAAACTCCATCCTCCGTCGCCAAGAGTGCGGTCACTCCTAAAGACGATAGACGCGAAAGGCTGACTAGGTCACGTTTCAAAAGTAAGCGCGGTCTCAAGGCCCCGTTGACGGCGGCACGGTGAGCAACCGAGGATGTGTCCACTATGCAAGACAGCGGACACACCTCAGAGTGGACGGGCCAGACCGTCGAGCGGCTCATGCGCAACGGCAAGCGCCTCTTCACATCAGCGTTCAAGGCATGGCTGGTCGAGCAGGCTGGCAAGCCGGCGACTTCGGTGGCGGGTCTTGCGTTGCGCCACGGCGTCAACGCCAATCAACTGCGTCG
>JAYVDE010000342.1:0-4982 GCA_043749575.1 Burkholderiaceae bacterium
ACCAAAGGCATTACGAAATGAAATCGATGGATTTTTTCGCCAGGCTAGGCGTAGACCCGCAGTCGCACTGCCAGTGCGGCAAGGGGATGCAACGACGCACGGCGGAAAAAGACGCGATTTCATGTCGTGTTTTTGGTGAAACGGACTACTAGTTTCATCCCTCCGAATTGCCGATCCTGAGAGGCGCCTGTATGCCCACCCTGTCGTCCACCCGGCCATCCCCCTTGTCATCCCCCCCCGCGGCCCCCGTCGCCCATTCCCGGAGCTCCTCCATGACCCTCTCGAACTTCAAGATCGGTTCGCGCCTGGGCGCGGCCTTCGCCCTGGTGTTGGCCCTGTTGCTCGGCATCGCCGGACTGGGCGCTTTCAACCTGGGCAAAGTCAATGACGCGCTCGACCTGGCGGTGAACAACTCGTCGCGCAAGACCGAGTTGCTCAACACCATGTCCGAGAGCGTGCATGTGGTGCAGCGTGTGGCGCGGACCATGGTGCTGCTGACCGACAAAGCAGCGATCGACCGCGAGGCCCCCCAAGATCACGGCGGCCCGCCAGGCCTACGACACCGCCCAGGCCACGCTCGAGAGCATGGGCCTGAACGATGAAGGCAAGCGCTTCCTCGCCACCATCAAGGAAGCTGCCGGCCCGTCACGCACCACCATCGACCAGGTGCTTGAGCACGCGCTGACCAACCGCGACGCCGAGGCCATCGCCCTGCTGCTGCAGACCGCCGGGCCGGCGGCCCAAAAATGGCAGGAGGCGATCGACAAGTTCACCGAGTACCAGGCGGGCCGCGCCAAGGCCGGCTACGAACAGGCCCAGAGAGACTACGCATCGGCGCTGTTGCTGATGCTGGGTCTGGCCGGCGCGGCGTTGGCCCTGGGGGTGGCCGCCGCCTGGCTGGTGACGCGCAGCATCACCCGGCCGCTGGCACGGGCGATCACCACCGCCGACGCGGTCGGCTCCGGCAAGTTGGACAGCGTGATCGACAGCAGTGCCCGCGACGAGACCGGCCAACTGATGGCCGCGCTGTCGAACATGCAGACCGCCCTGCTGCAGCGCAACGAGACCGATGCCCGTGCCGCCGCCGAGGTGATGCGCATCAAGAACGCGCTCGACAAGTGCAGCACCAACGTGATGATCGCCGACGCCAGCAACCACATCATCTACATGAACGAGACGGTTGCGTCGATGATGCAGGGCAACGAGGCCGAGCTGCGCAAGAGCTTGCCGAACTTCAATGCCCGCGCGCTGGTCGGCGAGGACATCGATGTCTTCCACAAGAACGCGGCGCACCAGCGCGGCATGCTGGCAGGCCTGCGCACGACCCACAAGACCCAGATCACGGTGGGCAATCTGGTCTTCGGCTTGATCTTCAACCCGATCATCGACGCCCAGGGCAACCGGATCGGCACGGTCCTCGAATGGGCCGACCGCACCGCCGAAGTGGGCGTGGAAAACGAAGTCGCCGCCATCGTCAAGGCGGCTTCCGAAGGCAACTTCGCCGAACGCCTGGCGATCCAGGGCAAGACCGGCTTCTTCGCCAGCCTGTCCACCGGCATGAACCAGCTGCTCGACACCAGCGAACAAGGCCTGACCGACGTGGCTGAGGTGCTGGCCGCCTTTGCCGAAGGCGACCTGACCAAGCGCATCGAGCGCGACTACGAAGGCCTGTTCGGCAGGGTCAAAGAGAGCGCCAATTCCACCGCCGACAACCTGACCCGGGTGATGGGCGAGGTGCGTGCCGCCGCCGATGCGCTGACCGGCGCGGCCAACCAGGTCAGCGCCACGGCGCAGAGCCTGTCGCAGGCGGCCAGCGAGCAGGCCTCCAGCGTCGAAGAGACGACCGCGTCGATCGACACCATGTCGGCCTCGATCACGCAGAACAGCGACAACGCCAAGGTCACCAACGGCATGGCCACCAAGGCCAGCAAGGAGGCCACCGAGGGCGGCGCGGCGGTGACCCAGACGGTGACCGCGATGAAACAGATCGCGCAGAAGATCTCGATCGTCGACGACATTGCATACCAGACCAACTTGCTGGCGCTCAACGCCGCGATCGAGGCCGCCCGTGCCGGCGAGCACGGCAAGGGCTTTGCGGTGGTCGCCGCCGAGGTCCGCAAGCTGGCCGAGCGCAGCCAGGAAGCGGCCAAGGAGATCGGCGACCTGGCCGGCAACAGCGTGTCCACCGCCGAACGGGCGGGCAAGCTGCTCGACGAGATCGTGCCGTCGATCCAGAAGACCAGCGAGTTGGTCGAGGAGATCGACGCGGCGTCGCAGGAGCAGAGCCAGTCGGTGACCCAGATCGGCAGCGCGATGGGCCAGCTCAGCAAGGCCACGCAGCAAAACGCCTCGGCCTCCGAGGAGCTGGCGGCGACCAGCGAAGAGTTGTCCGGCCAGGCCGAGCAGCTGCAGCAGTCGGTGGCCTTCTTCAACCTCGGCGAGGGTGCGGCCCCGGTCAAGAAGAGCCGGCACGAGGTCAAAGCCGCGCCCGACCGGCGCGCCAACAGCTCGCCGATGCGGGGCGCCGCCCCCAAGGTGGTGGCCGCAGCGTCGCGGGCCACCGGCACGAACGGCAACTTCCGCCCTTACTGAGGAACCCGCCATGACCAGCGAACGATCCGTTTCCAAGGCTGGCGGGGCGGCGGCCGCCGGCGAGCCCGCGGCCCAGTACCTGACCTTCACGCTCGGCGAGGGCGTGTTCGCAATGGACATCCGCACCGTGCGCGAGATCATCCAATACGGCCCGATGACGACCGTGCCGCTGATGCCCGACTTTGTGCGCGGTGTCATCAACCTGCGCGGTGCGGTGGTGCCGGTGATCGACCTGCAGGCGCGTTTTGGCCGGCCGGCCGCCGAAGTCGGCAAGAAGACCTGCATCGTGATCTTCGACGCGCTGCGCCAAGACGAACGGGTCGAGTTGGGCCTGCTGGTCGACGCCGTCAGCGAGGTGATCGACATCGCGCCCTCCGAGATCGAGCCACCGCCGAACTTCGGCACCACGGTGCGGCGCGACTTCATCCGCGGCATGGGCAAGGTCGCCAACCGCTTCGTCATCATCCTGGAGCCCGACAAGGCCTTCGACGTGGGTGAGATGGCTGAGCTGTGCGAATCGGCACAGGAACCACTGGGCGCCTGAGCGCCATGAGCGAAGGGCTGCCAGTTGGCGCTGGGGCTGGGGCTGGGGCTGGGGCTGGGGCTGGCCAGCCTGCCGCCAGCCTGCCTGACCAGCGCTGAATTACCGGCGCTGACTGACCCCGCCGCTGACTGACCGCCGTTGACTGCCCACCGCTGAACCACCGCCACCGGCCCGATACCCCCGATGCAAGAGCTGCAAGACAACACCTTCCGTCAGATCACCGACCTGATGTATGCGGCCATCGGGCTGTCGTTTTCCGACAGCAAGAAGCCACTGGTTTCCTCGTGCCTGTCCTCACGCATCCAGCGGCTGGGGCTGGACGGCTTTGATGCGTACTTCGCGCTGATCTCCGGCAGCCAGGATGGCGGTGAGTTCCAGATGGCGGTCGACCTGCTGACCACCAACGAGACCTACTTCTTTCGCGAGCCGGCGCACTACGCGCTGCTCGAACAAGCGCTTGCGGCCCACAGACTGCGCTCGCTGGCGGTGTGGAGCGCCGCCTCGTCGTTCGGCGACGAGGCCTACAGCACCGCCATGCTGCTGGCCGAGCTGGAGCAGAAGGGCCGGATCGGCAGCGATTGGTCGGTTCTGGGCACCGACATCAGCGACCGCGTGCTGCGCAGCGCCAGCGAGGCGGTGTACCCGACCGACCGGCTGCGCCATGTCTCGCCCGAACGGCTGAAGCGCTACTGCCTGCGTGGCGAGGGCGAATCCGAAGGCCTGGTGCAGATTCAACCCGCGCTGCGCCAGCATGTGCGCTTCGGCCAGCTCAACCTGTGCGAGCCCATCGAGGGCCTGGGGCCGTTCGACGTCATCTTCCTGCGCAACGTGCTGATCTATTTCGACCAGCCGACCAAGCGTGCGGTGGTTGATCGCGTGCTGACCCAGCTGCGGCCCAACGGCCTGTTCTTCATCGGCACCGCCGAGGGCCGGGTGGCCTGCGACACGCCGCTGAAGGCGCTGGGGCCAGGTGCCTTTCGCAAGGTGGCCGGATGAGCCCGGCAGCCCAGGGCCCAGCCACCCCGTCGGAGCCTGGCGCCGTGCACGTGCTGCACCCGGGTGACGTGGTCTGCGCCGAGCGGGGCGAGCGGCTGGAAACCCTGCTGGGCTCCTGCGTGGCGATCGTGTTGACCGACCAGCGGCGTACGGTGGGCGTGATGTGCCACATCGTGCACAGCCGGCCCGCGTCGAACGCGGCCCGCGCCGGTGCGGCCCACGCCGACGTGGCGCTGGCGGCGATGTACGGGCTGCTGCGCGCACGCGGCCTCGTGCCGACCCAGTGCGAGGCCTATGTCTACGGCGGCGGCAACATGTTTCCCGGCATCTTCATGCAGTCGCATGTCGGCGACGACAACGCGCAATGGGCCCTGGCCACTCTGGCCGGCGATGGGGTGCCGGTGCTGTTGGACGACGTCGGCGGCAACACCTACCGCCGCCTGGCCTGGACCGTGGGGCCCGAGCGGCCACAAGTCATCGCGGTGCCGATCTGAGGAGCCATCATGGCCATCAAGGTTTACGTCGTCGACGATTCGGCTGTGGTGCGGCAGACGCTGCTGCACTTGTTGCAGGGCGATCCGGAGATTGAGCTGATGGGCAGCGCGCCGAACCCGCTGATCGCCGGCCCGGTGATCCGCAAGACGCCGCCCGACGTGCTGCTGCTCGACATCGAGATGCCGGGCATGGACGGCCTGACCTTTCTGCGCCAGATCATGGCCGCTTCACCGATCCCGACCGTGATCTGCTCGACGCTGACCGAAAAGGGCAGCGTGATCGCCTTGGAGGCCTTGGCGGCCGGCGCGGTGGCGGTGGTGGCCAAACCGCGGCTGGGGCTCAAGCAGTTTCTCGA
>JAYVDE010000343.1:0-12884 GCA_043749575.1 Burkholderiaceae bacterium
TTGCCGCACTGGCAGTGCGACTGCGGGTCTACGCCTAGCCTGGCGAAAAAATCCATCGATTTCATTTCGTAATGCCTTTGGTGAAACGAACTACTAGCCAGCGCCGGATCAGGCCTTCACCATGGCCAAGCCCCAGGCCCCGGCCCGGGCCTCGCCGCGGGCACCGCTGAGGCTGGGCCTTGACCGAAGCTGTCCGCCGCGCCACCCTGCCAAGCTGGCTGCACAGCCGCTCTGTGCTGGCCTTCGGGGTGATCGTCGCCGCGCTGCTGCTGGCGCTGGCGGTGGGCTTTCTGACCTATGAGCGCCATGAACTGCAGGCCTCGACGGTCGCCCGCGGCGAGCTGTACGCCCGGGTGCTGGAAGACCAAGCCAGCCGCACCTTCAACGCCGCCGAGCTGGTGCTGAGCGCGGCCGCCGAGACCACCGCTACCTTCCGCTCTGCCCAAGCCGACAGCAATTTCGAACGGCTGTCAGCGCTGCTGCAGCAATCGATGCAGACCCTGCCCTTTCTGCGCAGCCTGAGCCTGGTCGACGGCCACGGCCAGGTGCTCGCCAGTTCGTCGGCGGCCAACGTCGGCCTGGTGATCCGCCGCGGGGCCCTGCTGCCACCCGGCCTGACCGCGGGCTTGGGGCCATTGTTGGCGGGGCGCGATCTGGCCGACCTGGCGGCAACGCCTGCCGGCTCGGACCGCACCGACGCCAGCCCGGCGGTGGCCAGCCTGCTGCCGCTGGTGCGGCCGCTGGCGCCCGGGCCCAAAGGCGACTGGCTGGTTGCCACCCTCAACCCCGACTACTTCGCCAACCAGCACAGCCTGCTGCTGGGCAGCACGCCGCTGCGCGCCGCGCTACTGTCGTACAGCGGCCAGTTGCTGGTGCCGGCCGAAGGCAGCCCACACCGTGCCGGTGATCGCCTGGCCAAGCACCCGGTGTTCACCCAGCACCTGCCCATTGGCCGTGAGCACGGCCAGGCGCAGGGCCCCGGTATCGATGGCGACGCCGTTTTCACCGCCTACCGCGTCACCCGCCGCCACCCGGTGGTGGTGTTGGTCGAAACCCCCGAGGCCTTGCTGCTGGACCAGTTGAGGGCGATTGCACTGAACGTGGCCAGCGGCACCGCCGTGCTGTTGGTGATGCTGGGGGGGCTGGCGGGGCTGGCCTGGCGCAGCCTGCCCAGCCATGAAGCGGTCAGCGGCGATTTACAGGCCGCGCGCGGTTCGATGGCCGCGCAACACGCCTTCACCGACCGGCTGTTCCAGGTCAGCCCGATCCCGATGGTGGTGAAAGACGCCAACGGCCGTTTCCTGCAGGTCAACCAGGCCTGGACCGATTTCACCGGCATGTCGCCCGAGCGCCTGGTGGGCAACAACATGGGCCGGCTCTACCCCGTGCTGCTGGCCGCGCCGCACGAGGTGCAGGAGCAGATGGCCATGGCCTCGGGTCAGCCGGTCACCTACGAGGAGCAAATGCTCGACAGCGACGGTTTGCCGCGCGACGTGATGATCCGGCTGGTGCCCTACACCGACGTCGACGGCCAGATTGCCGGCGTGATCGGCTGCCTGATGGACGTGACCGAGTTCCGCGAGGCCGCCCTGCGCACGCTGGAGGCCAAGGAGGCGGCCGAGCGCTCCAACACCGCCAAGGGCGAGTTTCTGGCCAACATCAGCCACGAGTTGCGCACGCCGCTGCAATCGATCCTGGGTTTCTCGGAATTGGGCACGCTGCGGGCCCGCGCCGAGCCCCGATTGCAAAGCATGTTTGCTGACATCCACGCCGCTGGTCAACGCATGCTGAGCCTGGTGAACAACCTGCTCGACCTGTCGCGGCTGGAATCCACCGTCGGCGAGATCAGCCTGAGAACCCTCGACATCGTGCCGCCGCTGCGTTCGGTGGTGGCCGAGCTGCGGCACCTGGCGACCACCCACTCGCTGCAGCTGGTGGCGCCCTCGCACCCCAGCGCCGATGGGCCGCTGTGGGCGCAAGCCGACGACTTGAGGTTGCAGCAGGTGCTGCGCAACGTGCTGGCCAATGCGATCCGGTTTGCGCCCGCGGGCAGCGAGATCGAGGTCGCCTGGGGTCACACCGGCACCGACGGCCTGTGGCTGACGGTGCGCGACCACGGCCCGGGCATCCCGGCCGACGAGCTGGAGACCATCTTCGAGGCCTTTGTGCAGTCCAGCCGTACCAAGGACGGCTCAGGCGGCACTGGCCTGGGCCTGGCGATCTGCCGCAAGATCATGGCCGCGCACCACGGCCACATCAGCGCCCGCAACCACCCCGACGGCGGCGCGGTGTTCGAGATCCATCTGCCCGCAGGCTTGCCGCCGCCCGCGGACAACGCCATGCGCGCACCGGCCGCGGGCTGACGGGCGCCGCACCCGCCTCGAACACATGCTGCACCCACACACTGCAGCAGCGCCGCACCGCATACGCACCGCAGCGCCACGCTGGCGCTCGCTCAGGCCTCGCGCAGCAAGGCCTCGGCGCGCAGCAGCACCGGTTTGTCGACCATCTTGCCGTCGACCGCCACCGCTGCACCGCCGGCGGCCGCCGCAGCGGCCAGCACCTGCCGCGCCCAATTCAGTTCGTCGACACTGGGCGCCAGCCAGCGGTTAACCGGTGCCACCTGTTTGGGGTGGATGCACAGCTTGCCGGCAAAACCCAGCCGGCGCGCGCGCATCACGTCGACCCGCAACTGATCCTCGTCGTTGATCGCGGTGCTGACGCCGTCGACCGGCGCGCCGATGCCGGCCAGCCGCGAGGCCAGCACCAGCTGCAGCCGGAACGGCAGCAGCTCGTCCTCGGTGGCGTCGCGCAGGCCCAGGTCGACCTGCAGGTCGATCGAGCCAAAGGCCAGCCGCAGCACGCCGGGCGCCGCCGCCAGGCTGCCCAGCGCGGCCAGGCCAGCGGCGCTTTCGACCAGCGGCAGCAGCGCGCGCGCGCCTGCGCCCGTCACGCGGGCCAGCGTGTCGGCACGCTCGGCCTTGGGCACCATCACCGCGGCCACGCCGGGGGCGCCACACAGCGCCAGGTCAGCTTCGAACCAGGCCGAGTCCACGCTGTTGATGCGCACGATCACCGCATGCTCGGGCCGCAGCCAGGCAGCCAGCGCGGCGCGGGCGGTGTTTTTGTCGGCCGGCGCGACCGCGTCTTCCAGGTCGATGATCACCGCGCTGGCACCGGCGGCCAGCGCCTTGTCGAAGCGCTCGGGCCGCGAGCCGGGCACGAACAGCAGCGAGCGGTGGTGGGGCACGCTCACCGGCACGGCGCCGCTCATGCCCAGAAACGCGGTGACTGCGCTGCGCCGGCCAGGCCCCAGACCTGGCCAATCACCGCGCGCATCTCGGCTGCAGTGGCGCCACCCCGGTAGGCCGCCAAGCGCAGCGCCTTGTCTTCCAGCTCGGGCCGGCTCAAGGTGTTGCCGGGGTCGCCCTTGGGTTCGTCGACCCGGGCGTCAAACTGCCGGCCGTCGGTGGTCGCCACTTGCACCTTGCCGATCCAGCGCGCCGGGTAGGCGGCGTCGACTTCCGGGTCCAGCACCATGGCCACCTTGTCGCGAAAGGCCACCACCGCGGGCGACCGGTAGTCGGCGTCGAACTCGGTCAGCCCGGCGCGGCCTTGCACCGCGATCAGCCCCAGCACCGTGCCCATCGAGAACTTGGCCTGATGCACGGTCTGCGGGTCGACCACCGGGCCCAGCACGTCGATCGCGCCCTGGTGCACCTGGGCGGTGACACGCGCCACCTGGTCAGCGGCCAGGCGGTGCTCGCGCATCAGCTGCTGCAGCGCATCGGCCGCCGGGTGGGTATGGCGGCAGGATGCGTGGAACTTGAACGAGGTCTCGGCCAGCGTCCAGCGTTGCCCTAACCGGTCCGCCAGCTTGGCCGGGTCGGCGTCGGTCGACATGCCGGCGGCCAGGCCTTGCGGGCCGTCGAAGATCTGCTTGGCGCCGGTGAAACCGTCTTGCGCCAGGTAGGCCGCCGTCAGGCCGGCACCGGCGGCGTGCGCAGTGTGCAGCTGCTTGCTGTCGGCGGCGGTGCGCAAGAACTCCCACAGGCCCGCCGCCTGGGTGCCGGCCGAGCCGAAGGCGTGTTGCATCTGGCCTGCGTCAAGTTTGAGCAGCCAGCCCACCGCCGCCGCCGCCGCCACCGTGCCGGCGGTGCCGGTGGTGTGGAAGATGCGGTAGTGCGAGCGGCCGAGAAACTCACCGACCCGGATGCCGACCTCGTAGCCGACCACGCTGGCGGTCAGCAGGTCGGCCCCGCTGGCGCCGATGGCCTGCGCCACCGCCAGCGCCGGCGGAAAGACCACTGCGGCCGGATGGAACACCGAGCCGTTGTGGACGTCGTCCTGCTCGGCAAAGTGCGAGGCCGCGGCGTTGGCCACCGCCGCCACCAGCGGGCTGCTGGTCTGGCGGTTGATCAGGATCTGCGAGGGCCCGCCCTGCGGGCCCGTCGGCCCCCATCGCCTGCATGAAGCGGGTGATAGCTTCCACCGGCCGGGCGCCCTTGCCGGCCAGCGCCGAGGCAAACCAGTCGAGAAACAGGTCTTCGGCGCGGCGCAGCACTGGCGCGGGGATGGCGTCGAAACGCAGCGTGGCGGCAAAGTGGGCCAGGGCGGCGGTGGGGTCTTGATCGTGGGCGCTCATCAGGCAAGCTCCATGCTTCGCATTGCGGTGTATTCGCCTTTCGGGCGGCCGGGCAGGCTCATGCGGAATGTCTCCTCAGAGGGCGCCTTCGCGCGCCCATTGTTCGATCTGTTGTTCGCCAAAGCCCAGCCCGGCCAGCACGCTGCGGCTGTGCTGGCCCAGCGCGGGCACCGGGTCCATGCGGGCCTCGGTGCAGCCGGGCGGCAGCAGCGCGGGCACCGGGCCGACGGGGGTCATCACTTCGGTCCAGCGGCCGCGGGCCTGCAGTTGCGGGTGCGCCCAGACATCCGCCACGGTGTTGACCTGGGCGTTGGCGATACCGGCCGCGTCCAGCCGCTCGACCACCTGCAGCGCGCTGAGTGGGGCGAAAGCGGCTTCGATCAAGGCCTTCAGCGCCGCGCGGTCGGCGGTGCGGCGGGCGTTGGTGTTGAAGCGGGGGTCGCTGGCCAGGCCGGGCTGCAGCAGCACCTGCTGGCAGAAAACCTGCCATTCACGCTCGTTCTGCAGGCCCAGCATCACCGTCTTGGCGTCGCCGGTGGCAAACGGGCCATAGGGGTAGATGGTGGCGTGCGCCGCACCGGCCCGCGGCGGTGGCGCTGCGCCCTTGTAGGCGTAGTACAGCGGGTAGCTCATCCACTCGGTCATGCTCTCCAACATCGACACGTCGAGGTGTTTGCCGCGCCCGGTGCGGCCGCGCTCGATCAGCGCGTTGAGGATGCCGGTGTAGGCGTACATGCCGGCGGCGATGTCGGCGATCGAGCAGCCGGCCTTTGACGGTTCATCGGGCGTGCCGGTGATCGAGACGAAGCCTGATTCGCTCTGGATCAGCAGGTCGTAGGCCTTTTTGTCGCGGTAGGGGCCATCGCCGCCGTAACCCGAGATGTCGCAGACGATCAACTTGGGGTACTGGGCGCTCAAGACCTCGTACGACAAGCCCATGCGCGCGGCCGCGCCCGGCGCCAGGTTTTGCACCAGCACATCGGCGTCTTGCAGCAGCCTGGCCAGCACCTCGGGCGCGGCGGCGTGTTTCAAGTCCAGCGTCAGGCTTTCCTTGCTGCGGTTGGTCCAGACGAAGTGCGAGGCCAGGCCGTCGACACGGGTGTCGTAGGCCCGCGCAAAATCACCCACGCCCGGCCGCTCGACCTTGATCACCCGCGCGCCCTGGTCGGCCAGCTGGCGGGTGCAGAACGGCGCGGCGATGGCGTGTTCGAGGGTGACGACGGTGATGCCTTCGAGCGGCAGTTGGGCCATCAAAAACTCCGCGGCAGGCCGAGCACATGCTCGGCGACATAACTCAGGATCAGGTTGGTCGAGATCGGCGCCACCTGGTACAGCCGGGTCTCGCGGAACTTGCGTTCGACGTCGTATTCGCAGGCGAAGCCGAAGCCGCCGTGGAACTGGATGCAGGCGTTGGCGGCCTCCCAGCTGGCCTTGGCCGCCAAGTACTTGGCCATGTTGGCCTCGGCGCCGCAGGGCTGGTGAGCGTCGAACAAGGCGCAGGCTTTCCAGCGCATCAGGTCGGCGGCCTCGACCTCGATGTGGGCCTCGGCGATGGGGAATTGCACGCCCTGGTTCTGGCCGATCGGCCGGCCGAAGACGATGCGGTCTTTGACATAGGCGGTGACCCGGTCGATGAACCAGCGGCCGTCGCCGATGCACTCGGCGGCGATCAGCGTGCGCTCGGCGTTCAGGCCGTCGAGGATGTACTTGAAGCCCTGGCCTTCCAGGCCGATCAGGTTCTCCACCGGGATCTCGAGGTTCTCGAAAAACAGCTCGTTGGTCTCGTGGTTGACCATGTTGGGGATCGGCCGCACGTCCAGGCCCTTGCCGATGGCATCGCGCAGGTCGACGATGAAGATCGACATGCCCTCGCTCTTTTTCTTCACCTCGGCCAGCGGCGTGGTGCGGGCCAGCAGGATCATCAGGTCGGAATGCTGGACCCGCGAGATCCACACCTTCTGGCCGTTGATGACGTAGCGGTCACCTTTTTTGACCGCCATGGTCTTGATCTTGGTGGTGTCGGTGCCGGTACTGGGCTCGGTCACGCCCATGCTCTGCAAACGCAAGCCGCCGCTGGCGATCTGCGGCAGGTACAGCGCCTTCTGCGCCGCCGAGCCGTGGCGCAGCAAGGTGCCCATGTTGTACATCTGGCCGTGGCAGGCGCCCGAGTTGCCACCGGCGCGGTTGATCTCTTCCATGATCACACTGGCTTCGGCCAGGCCGAGACCGGAGCCGCCGTATTCCTGCGGGATCAGCGCGGCCATCCAGCCGGCCTTGGTCAGCGCGTCGACAAAGGCCTCGGGGTAGGCGCGGCGCGAATCGACCTCGCGGTGGTAGGCGTCCGGAAACTCGGCGCAGAGGGCGCGCACGGCGTCGCGGATGTCGTCATAGGCGTGGGCGGTAAAGGCCTGGGCGGTATGGGCGTAGGAGGTCATGGCAGTTGCTCAGCAGAGTTCGGCGGTGGCTTGCATGGTCAACCAGCCTTGGTGGTCGCGGGTCCACAGCTGCGCGGCCCCGGCGTTGTCGAAGCGGCCGCAGACGCTGAAGGGGTGGATGTCAAAAACCGGCCGCAACGCCTTGTAGCTGAAGCGTTTGACACGGCCATCGGGCCGCTCGCGGCGCAGCAAGTCGAGCAGCAAGGTGGCGATCAGCGGGCCGTGCACGATCAGGCCGGGGTAGCCCTCGACCTCGGTGACATAGGGCCGGTCGTAGTGGATGCGGTGGCCGTTGAAGGTCAGCGCCGAGTAGCGGAACAGCAGCACCGGGTCGGTCGTGATCAAGCGGCGGAAAGTTTCATCGGCCGGCGCGGCCTGCGGCGGTGGCGGCACGGCGCCGGGGGCTGGCGCATCGCGGTAAACGATGTCTTGCTCTTCGCTGATCGCCAGGCCCTGCGCGTTGTGCAGCTCGTGGCGCACGGTGACGAACACCAGTGCGCCGCTGCGGCCGTGCTTGATGTCGACACCGGTGATGCGCGAGCTGCGGGTGATCTCGTCGCCGACCCGCAGCGGGTGGTGAAACTCGATCCGCCCGCCGGCCCACATGCGCCGCGGCAGCGGCACCGGCGGCAAAAAATCGCCGCGCTGGGGGTGGCCATCGGGCCCGATCGCACGGTGGCGGGCCAGCGGCGTGAAGTACAGCCAGTGCCACAGCGGCGGCAGGTCGGTGCCAGGCAAGGGCGCCGGGTCGTCGCGGTCGAGCGTGGCCGACAAGGCGGCCACCGGCGTGGCGGTGACGTCGTCGCTGCGCTGCTCGGTACGGCCGATCCAGTCGCGAAGGTGGTCCAAGTCCATGAGGTTCCCGAGGTTCAAGCCTGCACTGTGCGGCCGCTGCCCGGGAAGGACAATTCTCATTTGCGTAAGCGGCCCTTCCGGCGTCTTTAACCTGCCGACCACCACGGCCCGCCAGCGGCGGACTGTGCGGGCCGGGTCAGCGGCTGTTCGGGTGATCGGGTGATCGCGCTGCCGCGCTGCCAAGCTGCCAGGCGATCAGGCGATCAGGCGGCAGCCAGCTCGGCCAACAGCTGCCGTGCCAGCGATTCGGCGACTTCGATGCCGTCCACCCCGGCCGACATGATGCCCCCGGCATAGCCCGCGCCCTCGCCGGCCGGGTACAGGCCGGCGGTGTTCAGGCTCTGGTGGTCGCGGCCGCGGGGGATGCGCAACGGCGACGAGGTGCGGGTCTCGACGCCGGTCAGCACCGCGTCGGTCATCGCAAAGCCCTTGATCTGGCGTTCGAAGGCGGGCAGCGCCTCGCGGATCGCCGCCAGCGCGTAATCGGGCAGGCTGCCGCGACCGCGCTGCGCCAGGTCGGTGAAGTGCACCCCCGGCTGGTACGACGGCAGCACGCTGCCCGCCGCAGTCGACGGCTGACCACGGACAAAATCACCCACCAACTGGCCCGGCGCCTGGTAGCCGCCACCGCCCAGTTCGTAGGCGCGGGACTCCCATTGGCGCTGGAATGCGACGCCGTCCAGCGGGTTGACCGGGCCCTCGCCCGGGGTCTGCCGGTAATCCTGCGGCGTGATGCCGACGACGATGCCGGCATTGGCATTGCGCTCGTTGCGCGAATACTGGCTCATGCCGTTGGTCACCACTCGCCCGACCTCGGACGTGGCGGCCACCACTGTGCCGCCCGGGCACATGCAGAAGCTGTAGACCGAGCGGCCATTGCCGGCGTGGTGCACCAGCTTGTAGTCGGCCGCGCCCAAGATGGGGTGGCCGGCGTTGGGGCCATGGCGGGCGCGGTCGATCAGGCCTTGCGGGTGTTCAACGCGGAAACCCACCGAGAACGGCTTGGCTTCGAGCTGCACCCCACGCTGCTGCAGCATCGCGAAGGTGTCGCGCGCGCTGTGGCCCAGCGCCAGCACCACGTGGTCGGCACGCAACTGCTCGCCGCTGGCCAGCACCAAGCCGCGGACATGCCGGCCCGCCGCCTGGTCGCTGCGCGCTGGCCTGACTTCGACCAGCAGGTCGACCACCCGCTGCCCAAAGCGCACCTCGCCGCCCAGCGATTCGATCTCGGCGCGCATCTTTTCGACCACGCCGACCAGCCGGAAGGTGCCGATGTGCGGCTTGGCGACGTGGCGGATTTCCTCGGGCGCCCCGGCCTTGACGAACTCATTCAGCACCTTGCGCGTCAGGTGACGCGGGTCGCTGATCTGGCTCCAGAGCTTGCCGTCGCTGAAGGTGCCGGCACCGCCCTCGCCGAACTGCACATTCGATTCGGGATCGAGCACGCCCTGGCGCCACAGCCCCCAGGTGTCCTTGGTGCGCTGGCGCACTTCCTTGCCGCGCTCCAGCACGATCGGGCACAAGCCCATCTGCGCCAGGATCAGCGCCGCAAAGATGCCACAAGGGCCGAAGCCCACCACCACCGGACGCGGCTGTCCCGACACCGCAAAGTCGGCCGGTGCATGGCCGACGAAGCGGTAGCGGGTATCGGGCGCCAGGCGGATGTGGTGATCACCGGCCAACCGGGCCAGCAGCGCGGCTTCGTCGACGCCGTCAACCAGCACCACATCCACCGTGTAGATCAGCACCACGGCCGACTTCTTGCGTGCGTCCCAAGCCCGGCGGGCGACGCTGAAATCACGCAACTCGGCGTCGTTCAGGCCCAGCCGCGCCAGGACCGCAGTGCGCAGCGCCGGTTCGGCGTGGTCCAGCGGCAGCCGAAGCTCGGTGATTCGCAGCATGCTCTCAAGCAAATATTGCTTGGCCACTTGGCTTGACCCGCTCGGGGTGGGCCTGGCGCGAAGCGGCAGGTTTGGGGGCGCTCCTGCGAAACAAGCGCCGGGCCGCCCCAAGTGGTTCTCCGCCCCCTCGGGGTGGCGAACGCCGCTAGGCGGCGGCCTTTGGGGCGCGCTCAGGCGACGGCGTGGGCGAACCCGGCGCGTCGCTGCAGAACGGTCAACCGCCGCGGTGCGGGCGCTTGCCGGGGTTCTTCTTGCTGCGGGTGTGCGCGCCGCGCTCAAGGCTGCGTTTCTGGCCCTTGTGCACGGTGACGGTCACGCCCGCGGGTGCGGCCATCTGGGGGGTGGCGCGGCGGTCGGCTTCGGTTCTGATTTTGGTGGCCATGAAGGGCTCCGGAAGGGGACATTCGAAAACCCTCGATTAGACCACTGATCGAGGGCGGTTCTGGCTCTTGGCCACCGGCGATGGGCTGGAAGCGGCCCCGTACCCCCTCGGGGGGTGGGCCGCGGTACCCCTCGACCCGGGGGCTACGGTCACCCCAACGGAATCGGCACGAACAAGCGCTCGCCACCGCGCCAGACCAGCAGCGCCACGCTGCGCGGCTTGCTCAACAGCACCCGCCGCAACTCGTCGATCTGGTCAACGGGCTGGCCGTTGATGGCCATCACCACATCGCCCTGCGACAGCCCGGCGCGGGCCGCTGCGCCCTGCACACCTTGCACCAGCAGGCCGTGCTCGATCTTCGCCTGGGCCCGCTCGTCGCGGCTGAGCGGGCGCAGCGCCAAGCCCAGGCGGGCGCCCTCGGCAGCCTCGTCTGAGGCCGGGTCGCCCGCCGCCAGCGCAGCGCCGGTATCGCCGGCACGGCCCAGCGTCACGGTCGCGTCCTGCGCTTTCTGGTGGCGCCACAGGCTGAGCTGGATACGGTCACCGGGATTGGCTTGAGCGATGCGCGCCGACAAGGCACCGGCCTGCACCGTCGGCTCGCCGTCGATGCGCAGGATCACGTCGCCCGGCTGCAAGCCCGCTACGGCCGCCGGGCTTTTGGGGTCGACCTGGGCCACCAGCGCACCGTCGGGCCGCGGCAGGCCGAAGCTGTCGGCCAACGCTTGGGTGAGGTCTTGCACCGACACGCCCAGCCGGGCGTGCTGGGCGCGGCCGGTGGCGACAATCTGCTGGCTGACCCGTAGCGCCAGGTCGATCGGAATGGCAAAGCTGACGCCCTGGAAGCCACCCGTACGTGAATAGATCTGCGCATTGATGCCGACCACGTTGCCGGCCGCATCGAACAGCGGCCCGCCCGAGTTGCCGGGGTTCACTGCCGCGTCGGTCTGGATGAAGGGCACCGCCGCATCACCCGGCAACGACCGGCCCTTGGCGCTGACGATGCCGGCGGTGGCGGTCTGCTCCAGGCCGTAGGGTGCGCCAATGGCCAGCACCGGGTCGCCCACCTGCAGCGTCTTGGGGTCACCCAGGTGCACCGTGGGCAGGCCCTGGGCGACGATGCGCAGCACGGCGATGTCGGTGATCGTGTCGCTGCCCAGCACCTTGGCGGCGAATTCGCGGCGATCAGCCATGCGCACCGTCACCTCCTTGGCGTCCTTGACGACATGGGCGTTGGTCAGGATCAGGCCGTCAGCCGAGACGATGAAGCCCGAGCCCTGGCCCTTGAACGGCTGCGATTCGGGCATGCCGCGCCAGCCCGGCATGTTGCGGAACTGGCGCTGCGCCGGGTCGGCGTCAGCCTCGTCGTTGCCCACTTTGCGGCTGCCTGCCACCGTCACGCCGACCACCGCTGGCCCGTACTGCTGGACGATGGCGCGGTAGTTGGGCGTGGCGCCCGGGGGCAGTGCCGGCAGCGGCGCGGCCTGGACGGTGGCCGCCAGCGCGGCCGTCCCCGGCACGGCGGCCACCACGGTGGCGGGCTTGTCGCGGTGCAGCCAGGGCAGGTTGATCGCGCCGGCGGTGGACACCACGGCCAGACCGCCGCCCAGCAGGGCCCAGGCCAGGGGTTTGAGGATGTGGGTCTTGGGCATGGCGGACAACTCCTTGGCCGCGGCGGCGCCCCGGCATTGACCGCAGTCTGACGCGCGAAGTTGAGCGCCTCGTGAGCGGCACATGAAGGCTTTGTGAAGTCGGCAGCGGCAGCCGCGCCAAAAACGCTGTTCACCCTGCAGCCGCGGCGGCCCGGCGGCCACCCTTAGACATCAACCGTGATCAACGCCCTGGTCAGGCGCGGTCATGTCATGCCGCCCGGCGGCGCCTGCATCCACTGCGCCAGCGTGTGTGCGGCGGGCGCCTCGTCGGCTTGCAATGCGGCCACCAGGCCAGCGCGGTCGGCGGCGCTGCGGTTCTGGCTGAGCTTGTACTTGCCGACCAACGCGCTCAGCGGGATCTCGATGCAGACGATGGCACGCAGCATGCCGGCGATGTAGTCGCCGGGCGCGTCGGCCACGGCCCAGGGCTGGCGTTGCGCTGCCTCGTGGCGCCGGGTCAGTTGCGTGACCAGCGCTTGCACGGCGGCGGCGTCGTCCAGCACCACCAGCGGGCCGCGGGCCTGCACCACCGCGTAGTTCCAGGTCGGCACCACCTTGCCGTGCTCGGCCTTGCTGGCGTAACCGTTGGGCGAGATGTATCCGTCAGGGCCCTGGAACACCACCAGCGCCTCGGCTGCATCCGCCCGCCCCTGCCACACCGGGTTGGCGCGCGCCACGTGGCCCACCAGCGTGCCCAGCGGGCCCCGCTCGGGCGCCAGCATGAACGGGATCGGGTTGACCACCGGCGCGCCCTGCACATCGGTGGTGATCAGCAAGCCCAATGGATGCGCCAGCAGCAGCGCGTGCAACACCTCGGGGCGGGATTCTTCAAAATGGCTGGGCAGGTACATGGGTGGGTCCGGGGTCAGGCAGGCAACAGCACGGGCTCGCAGCGCACGTCGGTCTTGACCGAATTGGCGATGAAGCAGGCGTCATGGCTGGCGTGGTGCAGCCGGGCAAACTCGGCGGCATCGGGTTGCTGATCGCCGGCAAATCGCACCGCCGGCCGCAGCGTGA
>JAYVDE010000344.1:0-12870 GCA_043749575.1 Burkholderiaceae bacterium
TGCCGCCGCACCGGCCGCAACACCGGCCACCGCGCGTGCTGCACCCTCGACCGCGCCCGCGCCCGCGGCCGCTGATCGTGCCCTAGCCCCGGCCGCAACACCGGCCCCCTCACGTGCCGCAGCCGCTGCGCCGTCCCCGCCGCCCAAGCCGTTCAGGAGTCGCCCGCGATGAGCACCCAGACCCCCAGCGCCGATCCGCTGTTTGCGCAGCCGCGTGCCGACCGGCCGGCCTATGCCACCGGCATGCTGCTAGACGCGCAGGATTTTTCCGACGAGCAAACCTACCACCGCGGCCGGCTGGCGCGCGCGCTGGCCTTCCTGGCTGGCGGCGGCACGCTGGCCGGGTTGGCGGTGACCCATGGCCCACCAGCCACGGGCCTTCCCGAGGAGATCCGCGTCACGCCCGGCCTGGCCGTCGACCGGCTGGGCCGCTTGGTCGAGATCCCGCGGCCGGCCTGCCTGCGGCTGGCCCGCTGGTGGACCGCCACCGCGCAGCCCGATGGTGGCGATGCCCTGGCGGCGGCCCGCCACGACAACCTGGGCCGCTTTGTCTCGGCGCGCTTCGCGGCCAGCGGCGCGCTGCTGCCGGCGCGTGCGGTGGTCGCCGATGTCTTCATCCGCTTTGCCGCCTGCGAGGTCGGCCTGACCCCCAGCTTCGCCGCCGGCCCGTTCGACGCGCTGAACGCGGTCGCCACCAGCCGATTGCGCGACGCCTGGGAACTGCTGCTGCTGCCCCGCCCCGCCCTGGACGACGCCTACAGCGGCCTGCCGCTACCACCCGGCGCTGCGGCCGTGGGCGATGCCGGCGCCACAGCGGCCGCCCGGCGCGATGCGATCCAGGACGCCGTGTTGGGCAGCTATGGCGGCTTGGGCCGCGCCGGTGGCAGCGGCGGCCTGGCCCCGGCGCCCGAGCACCCGGCCGAGCTGGACCGTAGCGCGGTCTTTCTGGCCCGCGTGCTGATCCCGGTCGATGCGGCAACGCCACCGGCCCGCACCGCTGCGTCGCCGCTGGTCGACAACTTCGCCCGCCGCTTCCTGCCCCCGGCCGCGCTGTTTGCGCAATGGGCCGGGTTATGACAGCGCCCCCCCAAGGCCGCCGCCGTGCGGCGACCGCCCCCCCGAGGGGGAGAAGAAACACTTGGGGCGGCCCGGCGTTTGTTTCTCGTGACCAACCACTGACCTCCCGGAGCACCTCATGGCCCTGAACCTGACCCAAGGCGCCGCCCGCGATCCCATCGCCGCCGCCGACGTTGCTGCGCTGCGCCGGGGTGGTGTGCTGGTCGAAGACCCGCGGCGCGAGCGGCCGCGTTACTTCGACGGCCGCTTTCTCGCCGCCCGCGACCTGATCCGCGACCAGCAGTACTTCCTGACCCGCGAGGCCGACCTGGGCCGCGCTGCCGGCAGCGGCGTCGCCCACGGCCTGCAGGTGCAGGCGGGCGCGACGCCGCAATCGCTGCGGGTGGCCGCCGGCCAGGGCATCACACCGGCCGGTGAACTGGTGCTGCTGCCAGAAGACCTGCCGCTGAACCTGGCCGACGTCCCGCAGGCCGAGCAGTTGTCGGCACGTTTCGGCCTTGGCCGCCTGCCCGCCGCGCCGATGCGCAGCCGCACCGGCTTGTTCATCCTGGCGCTGCGGCCGGTCGAGTTCACCGCCAACCCGGTCGGTGCCTACCCGACCTCGCTGACCGGCGCCCGCACGGTCGAAGACGGCGACGTCATCGAGGCCACCGCCGTGGTGCTGGTGCCCTGGCAGGACGACGGCGCCGCCGACGCGCTCGACGCCCGGCGGGGCCGCGCCGCGCGCAGCGTGTTCACGCAGGACGGCAGCGCGGCAACGTCAGCCAACCTGCTGCCGCTGGCGATGCTGGCGCTGCAGGGCAACAGCCTGGTCTGGCTCGACGAGGCCATGGTGCGGCGTGAACTGGGCGCCGACCGCGGCGACCTGCCGGGCCTGGGCTTCTCGCCGCGCGCACTGCGCCTGGCCCATTTGCTGCAGCACCAGGACCACCTGGCCGACGTGGTGGCGCAGTTCAACGGCCGGCCGTTTGCGGCGGCGACCCAGTTTCCGGCGCTGCCGCCGGCCGGGCCGCTGCCGCCCGGGGTCATCAACCCGGTTGATTTCAGCCAGCGCTACTTTCCGCCCGAGGTCGATGTCGATTTTTCGATCATTCCCGAGGACGAACTGCCCGCGCTGGTCGAAGAGAGCCTGGCGCTGCCGCCGATCGACTTTCTGGCGTCTGAAGCGGCGCTGGACCTGACCGCGGTGCTGCTGCTGGCCCCCGTGCCGCGGGCTGATTTCCGCAGCGTGCTGGCCCGTTTGAGCAGCCGCAGCCGGCCGCTTAAACCCGCCGCGCCCAACCGGCTGGCGCAGCAAAAGCCATTGCAGATCCTGCAGCGTCTGCGCCTGCCGCTGCCGTTGGACGTGGCCGACCCCGCCAACCCGTCGGACGCCGAGTGGATGCGGCTGGCCCGGCTGCCCACGCTGTGGTTCGTTCGGCGGCGCAACCTGGCCTACCGCGATGACCTGGCCGGTGCGCCGGTGGCGGTGAGTGGCCGCAACGAACAGTTGGTCGAAAACGAAGTGCGTGAGCGCATCAGCACGCTGGGCCTGGGCGACGCGCTGAACCGGGTGCTGGGCGCGGCCAGCAGCCAGGCCGCGGCGGGCGTGTTTTCGCTGCTGGCGACGCCGCAGTTGGTGGCCTCGGCCACGTTGACGGCGGCCAGCCTGGGCGCGCTGGCCGCGCGCATCGCGCCGGTGGATGTAGACAAGGCTGGCGCCTCGGTGGGCGGTGCCTCGGGGGCCAACGCCACCACGCCGCCCGGCATCGCCCGCGCCGACGTGCTGGCGGTCGGTGCCGAGCTGGCCGGCGGCACGGCGGGTCGCGGGCTGGCCCGGCTGGCGCAGGCCAGCCCGCGGCCGGTGAGCCGCAGCGCGTTGATCAACCTCGCCAGCAACGACGCCTGGCGCCGGCTCGACGCCGCCGCGCTGGCCGCCGCGCCGGCCCTGCTGCCGCAACTGGCCAGCCGCCTGCGCCGCGGTGCGGCGGCCGAGCGGGTGGTGGTGACGGTGCCGGTGGCCCAGCCGGCCGCCGTGGCTGCCGCAGCCCCATCTGGCCAGGCCGTGAAGCCTGCCAAGGCCGCTAAACCCACCAAGGCTACCCAGGCAACCCAGGCGGCCAAGTCAGCCCATGACGCGAGCGGCGCCAAGGCCCGCAAGCCCGCCAAGGCGCCGCCGGCGGCGGGCGGCGGTTCAACATGATCTCGCTGCCCGTGCGCCGGCCGCTGGCCAGGCGCGCGTCCGTTGACCCGGCGCAACCCGCCCAGGCTGCAGCCGCCAGCCTGTTGGCGCCCGCGTTGCGTGTCCTGCATGTCCTGCCTGTCCTGCGTGGAGGTCCCCCGTGAGCATCCGCCCCATCCACAACCCGCTGGCCGGTGAGCGTGTCATCGGCCTGTCGCCGGCCACCGCCGACGAAGCCACCACCGTCTGGCGGCGGCGGCCCAACTTGTTCCCGGGCCGCGCCCTCACGGCCGCTGCGCTGGTGCAGCGCCAGGCCTGGGGCCAGGGCCACCTGGCGCTGCGCGGCCAGGATTGGGTTGCCGGCATCGTCGACGGCTTGGTTGTCGACTGGTCGCTCGACCCCGACCCCGGCACCAGCGGCCTGGCAGCGGTGCAGTTGCGCATCACCGCCGGCCGCGGCTTGGCGGTCAGCGGTGAAGACCTGGTGCTCACCCGGCCGCTGGAATGCCGGCTGGCCGATGTGCCGGTGGTCGCGCCACCGGGCTTTTTTTCCAACGGCAGCGGCGTTGAAGACGGCGACGAGAACGCCGTGCCCAGCTTGCGTGAACGCGGCATCGGCGCGGCGTTGGGCGCGCTGGTGCCGGCCGCCGCCGCCACGCTGCCCGACCTGGGTGTTCTGCTGCTGCAGCCGGTCAGCGTGGACACCGCCGCGCTCGATGGCATGGACTCTTGCGAGCGCAGCGCCTGCGACGAGGGCCGCGTCACCGACGCCGCCGCGTTCGAAGACTGGCGCATCGCCGACGCCGTGCGTTTGCTCTGGCTGGTCTGGCCGGGTGAATGGCGCGGCCGGCCGCTGGTCGGTGCGCTGCAGCAGCGCAACGCCCGGGCCTGGCAGGTGTTCCTGGCCGAGGCCGCGCTCAAGCCGGGCCAGACCCTGCCCTGGGAGCCCTGGGGCCTGCCGCTGGCCCTGGTGGCGCTGGCCGCCAACCGCCAGCCGCTGTGGCTGGACCGCGCCAGCGTCGTCCGCCAGGGCGGCCGCGGCCGCGAAGGCCGCTTGCAGCGCAGCACGCCGGCCGGAACCCCGGCCGGTCGCTGTGTCAGCCAACCGCGCCTGCCCGCGCTGTGGCAGGCGCAGATCGAACAACTCGCTGAGCAAATCGCCAGCGCCGGTGAGCCGGCGCCACCGGCGGCTGTGTTGGCCGACGCCTTCGGCCGCTGGCTGCCGCCGGTGGGGCTGCTGCCGCGTGACGCTTTCAACGCTGCCAGCCGGCGCAGCGACTTCTTCCCGCCCGGCTTCGACATCGACGCCACGCCAGTGCCGGTCGACCAGCTCGACCTGGCGGTGCGCGCCAGCGCCGGCTTAGCCCCGCTCAGCCTGAACGCCGCCGAGACCGTGCGCCTGCTGGTGCCGGTTCCGCTGCAGAGCTGGGAGCCGCGGCTGCTGCTCACCGAGCTGATCGCCCCGCTGTTTGCCGAGACCCTGGCGCGCTACCTGCTTGACCGCTCACGCGCGCTGGGCCTGCGCCAGGGCCTGCGCTGGCGCGGCGCGATGCTGGCCCATGCCTTGAGCGGCCAGACCCCGGGAGTGCCCAGTGTCAAGGACGACCTGCAGGCGATCGAACGCGAGTCGCTGTCGCCCTGGGGTGAACCACCGCCCGGCGGCGGCCACCGCAGTGCGGTGATGGCCGGGCTGCACCAGCACTTTTTCGACGGCGCGACGACGCCGTTTGCGGTGGCGGCGGGCGAATCGCTGTTTGCCTGGGTCTGCCTCGACCCCGAGCAGCCACCGCGCACGCTGATGCTGCAGTGGCACCGTGCCGGCGCCGGTGGCAGCTGGGAGCAACGTGCCTACTGGGGCGACGACCTGTTGGCGCTGGGCAGCCCCGACGGCAGCGCCGCGCACCACCGTGCCGGTGACTTGCCCAGCGCCGGCGCCTGGGTCCAGTTGGCGGTGCCGGCGGCGCTGCTGGGGCTGGACAGCGCATCGGTCGACGGCATGGCCTTCACACTGCACGGCGGCCGCGCCGCCTACGGCCTGGCTGGTGCGCGCAACGGCGGCAGCTGGCGCAAGTGGTTCTGCAACTACCTGCCGCCGGGCGCGCGGGTGCAGGGCAACGAGCCCTGGGAGTTGCTGACCGCCAACGACCTGTGGCTGCCGTTCGAGCCGCAGGACGGCGTGGTGCCCAGCCTGCCGGCGCTGCAGAGCAGCAGCGGCGGTGACCCGTTTGGGGGTGGTGCGGGCGGCGGCACTGCGGCAGCACCGGCGCAGCTGGCCGTGCCCAGCGGCGGTTTCAACATCCACTACCCGCCGGCGGTGGGCTGGCGCGGTGATCTGCTGAACTACGGCTCACTGGCCGCTGCCGCGCCCAGCGTGGCCCGCGGCGGCCCCGAGACACTGAGCCAATGGATCTACCTCGACGAACTGGAGCCGCCGCGGTCGCTGTGGGTGGCGGTGGTGGTGCTGGGCCTCAATGCCGAGGGCGGGGTCGCTGGCAGCCAGTTCACCGTGTCGTACTGGGGCGAAAACCGCCTGCCCGAGCTGGCCGTGGCCGCACCGGGCTTGCGCTCGCTGGAGCCGCAGACCCGCCGCGCCGGCGCCCTGCCGCAGGCCGGCGTGTGGACGGCGCTGGCCCTGCCGCTGCCCGATGGCAGCAGCCTGCCGGCGGGCGCCGTGCGGCTGCGGGTGGCCGTGCTGCTGCACCTGGCCTTCGCTGGCAACCTGGCCTGGAGCGACCTGCAGATCAGCACGCCAGGGGCGAACGGGGCAGCGGGCGCGGTGCAGCGCATCTGGCCGCTGAGCGTCAACGCCGAAGGCGCGCCGCAGCCCCCGTTCCAGCCCTACCTCAACGCCAGGCTGGTGTTGCAGCACAACCTGGGCGTGCTGACGCCCACGCCGTCGTCGCGCATCGGCACGGTGCGGGTCTATGCCGACCTGGTCAAAGAGCCGCTGTTGCAGAAGTTGTCGGCGCACGAGCAAAGCCAGTTGCTGCTGCGTGGCCTGCAGGGCTTTGCCGACTACCTGCGCCGGCGCATCGACCGCGCCGACGACATCACCGACTTCGGCTTCGCCCACATGCAAGTCGACCTGCACCGGCTGCGCCAGATGATGATGAGCACCACCGACGCCGCCCGGCTGGCAGTGTCACCGGCACTCGCCGCCATCGCCAAGGGCGACAGCGCGCTGGTGGTGCAAAGCCAGATCAAGGACTACCTGG
Source organism: Burkholderiaceae bacterium (assembly GCA_043749575.1). GTDB lineage: Bacteria > Pseudomonadota > Gammaproteobacteria > Burkholderiales > Burkholderiaceae_C > Pseudaquabacterium. The sequence continues at coordinate 6,454 of JAYVDE010000344.1, forward strand.
CCACCGTGCGCGCCGCGGCGCGGCAGACGCTGACCAGCGCCGACGGCGGCGCGGCTGATGCGGTGGGCGCGGTGGGCGCGGTGGGCGCGGGTGCAGGCCGCTTCGGCGCTTTTGCGGCGCCGACGGATGGCGACGTGCGGGCAACGATGGGGCCGGCGGTGAGGGCGGCCTTTGAAGCCAGTGCCGGGCCGACTTTCGGTGCCAGCGCTGAGGCCGCCTTCGGCCGGACTGCCGGCGCGGCCTTCGGGGCAAGCACTGGCGCCGCCTTCGGCGCCAGTGCATCGGCGTCGCTGCGCGTCGGCAGCAGCATGATCCAAAGCGCCGCGATCAACATCCAGGCCCGGCTGATCACACCGCCGCGTGCCGCGCCGGCCATCATTTATGCCAGCCCGGTGCTGGGCCTGTCGCAGGTGCGCACCGCGGCCATCGCCGACCGGCTGCGCTCGCCGCCGTCGACCGAGGCCCGTGACTACGCGCTGGCCAACCGCCACCGCACGGTGCAGGCGCTGCTGCAGTTGCTGGACGACTTCATGGCCGAGGACTCGGGCGCGGTGCCCGCGCTGCTGGAAGGCTTCCAGCTCCGCGGCCTGCCGGGCGACGCCTTCATCGCCGGGGTGGCCGGCGGCCAGCGTGCGTTGGCCGAGTTCCGCGCCGATGCCGCCTTGCTGCCCCAGCTGCTGATCCCGCCGGCCAGCGCCGACGGCCGGCTCGACGAGGCGGTGCTGTTCACCCAGACCGTCAGCCTGTCCGACAGCACCGTCGCCATCCTGCGGGCGCTGGAGGGCCGGCTCACCGTCTACCGCGACGTGCTCGAGCGCTGCGACGGTGCGCTCACCCAGCTGCAGGCCGACATCGCCACCAACAGCGGCCGCCTGATCCGCGCGCAAGACACGCTGGCCGAGGCCCGCCACGATGTCAGCGTGGCCCGTTCGCTGATCGCCGAGGAAGAAGCCCGCATCACCGCGATCAACCAGCGCCGCGCCCGCGTGCTGGCCGAGGAGGTGAAGTTCATCGCCTACGTGCGCCCGCGTGAGGCCGACAACCTGCGGCCCACGCCCAGCCACTCGGTCGACCCCGGCTTGCTCGAAGCCCCGGTGCCGGCCTGCCTGCGCGAGCACCCCGAGGTCGCCGAAGAACTGCAAGACCTGCTGCAGGTGGTGGGCGAAGCGCCCGCGCCCTGGTTCGTCAAGCTGCCGCTGCTGTTGCGCCGGCTGGACAAGTCCGAGCACCTGCTGCGGCTGCTGCAAGCTGCGCAGCAGCGTGCGGCGGTGGGCCTGGCGGTGCCGGTCCTCAAGGCCACGCTGGCGGGCGGCGCGGGCGGTGCCAAGCTGGGGGTCAGCCTGGCGCGCATCGCCGACCGGCAGGTGGCGGCGCTGGCGCCAAGGCTGGTGGCGGTGCAGGCGGTCGACCTGGCGCGGCTGGCCAGCGCCAGCTGGCAGGGCATCGCCCAGCAGGTCGAGGCTGTGGTGAGTTTTGCCGACCTGGCCGAGGGTGGTCACGGCCGGGCCGACGTGGCCCGCGCGGCGGCGGTCGAGCTCGACCAGATCCGCAGCATCGTGACCTGCCTGCATGCCGAGTTCTGTGCCGTGCCGCCGGCCTTGCGCTTGTTGTGGGCCGACACCTTGTCCGAGTTCGACGACGCCCCCAACCTGCGCAACCTGGCCAGCCTGCCGCGTTTTGCCGAGCTGGCTTTTGCCGACCGGCGCCAGCTGCAGGCCTATGTCGACTGGCTGTTTGACCAGATCGAGCCCGGCCAGAGCGCCGCGGTGGCGCTGGTCAACGATGTCGTGCGCATGGCCTTGCTGCTGGCCAGCCACGCCCCGATCGACCGCATCGTCAGCGGCCGGCTGGCCAAGCCGGTGGCCGGTGTCAGCGTCGGCATCCGGCTGCCGCTGGCGGTGGCCGATGTGACTAAGCTGCGGGTGGGCATGCAGGCGCTGCTGTACCGCAACGACCGGCTGGTGGCGCGCGCGGTGGTCGAGGACCTCGGCCATGGCGAGGTCTCGGCCCGGGTGGTGCACACGCCGACCGAGCGGATCGACCTGGGCGACGACGTGCGGGTGCACTTCGACCACGCGCCGCTGGTCAGCCTGCAGGCGGCTGCGGCCAGGCGCACGCTGTTCAAGCGCTAGGCCAACGCGCGCCAGGGGCATGGCATGGTCACACCACAACGCACCGTGCGCCAGCTGCGGCTGAGCGTGCCCAGCCGCGCCCAGGCGCTGGCCCTGCTGCCGCGGCTGGAAGACGCACTGCGCTGCGCGAGCCTGCCCGACGACGGCGCGCGGCTGCTGGTGGTTCGCCGGCTGGCGCTGGGGCGGTTGGGCCACGACATCGCGGCCGGTGCCTTGTCGCGCTTGATCGAGCAGCGGGTGCAGGCTGCCGACCTGCGCTGGGTCGATGTCGAATCGCCGCAGGCGGCGTCGGCCGACGGTGTGGCGTTCGCCAGTGTGCTGGATGCGCGCATCGCACTGGCGCTGCGGCTGTTGCAAGGCCGGCCGGCGCCGGAGTGGTACTGGCCGCTGGCAGTGCCCGAAGCGCCACCGGCCATGGCACCGGTCGAGCGGCTGCGCATGATCTTGCGCTCGGTCGCCGCCGCACCCGAGGCGCGCGCCGCACTGCCCGCGTTTGCGGCGGCGCTGGTGTGGGGCGGGGTCGGGCCCAGGCTGGCCGCGGTGATTTCGTCTGCCGAGGGCGAGACTTTGCTGCAGGCCGCGGGCTTGGCGGGGCGGCAGAGGATCGGCGTTGTCGAGGGGGCGCGATCCGGGCCACCCGGTGTGCCGGCAGCCGCCGCCCGGCCGCCCGATCCGCTATCGGCCATCGACGGTCTGCCGGTCTGGTTGCAGTCGCTGTTGCCCGAGTCCGCAGCGCCGGATGGTCGGACACCGGCCGCAGCGCGCGCGGCGCAGTCGGCGGTGAACCCGGTCCCGCTGCGAGCCGAAGCCGGGCCGGTCGTCGCTGCGGTGCCCGATTCGATCGGTGGGCCGCGGCCGACGTCGGCACGCGACGCCTCGACAACGCGGGCGGGCGACGAAGGCGCACAGCGCCTGCCGCCAGGCCCTGCCATCGGTCGGCCCGCTGCCGCCGCGCATGCGCGATCAATGTCCGTGCGGCCGAACGCGCCAGCCAGCGCCGCGCTGGCTGCCCGGACCGTCGGCCTCGCCGAGGCCGCTGGCGATCTGATCGCTCGCTCGCCCTGGGCCGATGGCGGCGCCGCCACCACGGCCGGCGGCCTGCTGTTCCTGCTGCCGCTGCTGGCCAGGTTGGGGCTGCCGGACTGGCGCGAGCCGCAAGGCGACACGCCGGCGTTTACGACCGCGGTGCTCCAGGCGGCGCTGCACAGGCTCGGCGTCGCGGACGACGACCCGGCGTGGGCGCGAGCGCAAGCCGGCGGACCGGCCGCCGGGCTGCCCCGCGGCACCGCCGCGTCACCCGAGGCCTGGATCGACGCCAGGCTGGCGCCGCTGGGCTCTCCGCCGGGCTGGATGGCGCGACAGCTGATCGACGCGCCCGATGCCCAGGCGCAGGCTGCTTTGTGGTTGGACGCCTGCCGCCGCTGGCTGCGGCGCATCGGCGGCATCGGGCTGGCCAGCCTGGTGCTGCGGCCCGGATTCTTGGCGCTCAACGCCAGCCATGTCGACGCGTTCTTCCGACTCGATCAGACCGACCTGCGCGTGCGCCGGCTCGGGCTCGACATCGATCCGGGCTGGTTGCCGTGGTTCGGTCGCGTCGTTGCCTTCCACTATCGACAAGCACCGCGATGAACGCGTCCGATCCACTGGTTTGGCAGCCAACCGCAGCCTCGACAACTGCCGATGCGCCGCCGCTGCACCGCATTGCGCTGGCAGCGCTGGCTGCCGGCTTGCCGGCCGCAGCGCAGGGTACCGAGGCCGACTGGCTGCGCGCGCAGGTTCTGCGGCCCGACGATGGCGACGACGATCCGGTGGCGGTGGCCTTGCGCCGCTGGCTGCTGCAGCCGCCGCCCGCCGATGCCGGTTTGCACGCGGCCGCGACCTTGCTGGACCTCGACATCGCCGAGACCGTGGCCACCGCACTGGCGCTGGCGGTGGAGTTCGATGCGATGGCCGGCCGCGCGCTGGCCTGGCTGCAGGCGCCGGTGGGTGCCGCGCGGCCGACTCTGGGCTTGCTGGCCAGCCTGGCGCCGCTGCTGGTCGGGCCGGCCGCGCGCATGGGCGGCAGCACCGAAGCGGACCTGCTCGCCACGCTGTGCCATGGCCGCGCCCGGTCCTGCGGCTTGTGGCAACTCGACGGCGAGGCGCGCCCGCTGACCGAGCAGGCCCTGCAGGTGCCGCAGCCGTTGGCGCTGGCGCTGCAGCGGCCGGCTGCGGCGCCCGGCAGCGGCAAAGCGATGGCCGCCTGGCCCGGCCTGCGCTGGCTGGACGCGCCGACAGGCTGGCCGCCGTCGCTACACCAGGCCGCGCGGGTGCAGGCCGAGGCCTTGCAGGCCCTCGGGCCGGGCGGGGTGCTGGTGCTGCGCAGCGGCGATCCGCGCGAGGCGCGGCAGGCGGCGGCCGCGGTGGCCGCGGCACTGGGATGGCGTGCGATCGGTCTGGATGCTTCGGCGCCGGCCGGGCTGGGCCCCTGGCTGGGCCTGCAATACGCGCTGCCGGTGACGCTGGTCGAACTGGCCCCGGGCGAATCGTTAAGGCTCGGCCCGGTGCCCGGCTGGAACGGCCTGCGGCTGGTGGCCGCTGGCATCGACGGCCAGGTGCTGGCCGACGGCGACCCGGTCGCCGAATGGACCGTGCCGCTGCCGCTGCCAGGCGAACGCGCCGCGCTCTGGTCGGTGTACCTGCCGGACGACGCGGCGCAGCGGGTCGGCCGGCGCCACCGTCACAGCGCGCTGCAGATCGAGCAACTGGCCCGCACGGCGAGCCACGCCGCCCGCCTGGGCCCCGCCTCGTCCGGCGACGCGGCGCAGCTGACCGAAGCCCTGGTGCGCCAAGCCACACGCCAGGGCAGCCATGGCGCGCTGGGCACGCTGGCACAGTGGCTGCCCGACCTGGTGCCTGACGCGGCGCTGGTGGTGTCGCCGACGTTGCGCGAGGCACTCGACGCGTTGCGTCGGCGCTGTGAGCGGCGCGAAGGCTTGGCCGATGCGCTGGGGCCGTCCGCGCGCACCCGCTACCGGCCAGGGGTGCGGGCACTGCTGGTCGGCGCGTCGGGCACCGGCAAGACACTGGCGGTGGGCTGGCTGGCCAGCCAGCTGGGCCTGCCGCTGTACCGGGTCGACCTGGCCTCGGTCAGCAGCAAGTACATCGGCGAGACCGAGAAGAACCTGGCCCAGTTGTTCGCCCGGGCCGAGCATGCCGAAGTGGTGCTGCTGTTCGACGAGGCCGACTCGCTGTTCGGCAAGCGCACCGAGGTCAAGGATGCCAACGACCGCTTCGCCAACCAGCAGACCAACTACCTGCTGCAGCGCATCGAGAGCTTCGACGGCATCGCGCTGCTGACCAGCAACAGCCGCGCGCGCTTCGATGCCGCCTTCACCCGCCGGCTCGACGCGATCATCGACTTTCCGGCGCCGGGGCCCGACGAGCGCCGCAGGCTGTGGCTGGCCCACCTGGGCATGCACCACCGGCTCGACGACGGCCAGCTCAACCGCATCGCCGCCATCTGCGACCTGGCCGGCGGCCACATCCGCAACGCCACCCTCGCCGCCGTCGCGGCCACGGTGGATGCGGTGGACTACGCGGCGCTGCGCGCGGCGATCGAGGCCGAGTACCGCAAGCTCGGGCGCCAGCCGCCGGCGGCGTTGTAGCCATGGCACGGGCCCAGGCGGCGGTTCAGCGCGACGCGGCGGCGGCGGTCCGCACCGGCGGGCAGCGCGCGGCCGCACGCGGGCCGCCGAGCGCCGGCATGCCACGCTACCTGACGACGGTTCAGCGTGCCTGCAGTGCTTGCGGGGCCGGGCCTGAAAAGGACACCGTGCAGCAAGCGCGCGCGGTTTCCGGCGCCACGGTGCACGCCACCGCGTCCGCCGGCGTGGCCCAGGCGAGCGAGCCGTTGCCCGGCGCGGCGCGCATCCAGGCCGCTTTCGGCCGCCACGATGTCTCCGCCGTGCGGGCACAGGTGGGTGGACCGGCGGCGCAGGCTTCGCAGGCGCTGGGGGCACGGGCCTACACCACCGGCTCGCGCATCGGCTTCGCGGCGCAACCCGACCTGCGGCTGGCCGCCCACGAAGCGGCGCACACCGTGCAGCAGCGGCGCGGCGTCAGCTTGAAGGGCGGCGTAGGCAGCGAGGGCGATGCCTACGAGCGACATGCCGACGCGGTGGCCGAACGGGTGGCCGGTGACCGCTCGGCCGAGGACCTGCTGGACCATCCCCCTGCCGACCTCGGCCCGGCCGGTGCAGACGCCAGCGGCGCGGCGCTGCAAGCCAAGTGCGCCTGCGGCGGC
>JAYVDE010000345.1:0-4966 GCA_043749575.1 Burkholderiaceae bacterium
CCAGCTTGAAACGGGTGTTCTGCAGGTCGGCGATGGGTTTGCCAAAGGCCTTGCGCTCACGCACGTAGTCGAGCGTGGCCTGGTAGGCGCCCTCCATGCAGGCCAGCGCCGAGACGCCGATGATCAGCCGCTCGTAGGGCAGGTCACCCATCAGCTGGAAGAAGCCCTGGCCCTCGACACCGCCCAGCAGGTTGGCCGCCGGCACGCTGACATCGCTGAAAAACAGCTCGGAGGTGTCTTGCGATTTCATGCCCAGCTTGTCGAGCACCCGGCCGACGCGGAAACCGGCGCAGTTTTTGGTCTCGACGATCAGGATCGAGGTGCCGCGGGCGCCCTGGGTCGGGTCGGTCTTGCAGACCACCAGCACCACGCCGGCCAAGAAGCCGTTGGTGATGAAGGTCTTGCTGCCGTTGATCAGTTAATGCTCACCGACCTTCTCGGCTTTGGTGCGGATGCCCTGCAGATCGCTGCCGGCACCCGGCTCGGTCATCGCGATCGCGCCGACCAGCTCACCGCGGCACAAACGCGGCAGGTACTTTTGCTTCTGCGCCTCGGTGCCGTGGTTCAAGAAGTAGTGCGCCACGATGGTGTGCACCGAGTTGGCCCAGCCGCTCAAACCCCGGCGGGCGCACTCTTCGTAGAGCACGGCCTCGTGGCGGAAGTCGCCGCCGCCGCCGCCGTAGGCCTCGGGCACGTCGGTGCACAGCAGGCCCAGTTCACCGGCCTTGCGCCAGACCGCGTGGCCGACGTTGCCGCGTTGGCGGGCAGCCTCGTCGTCGGGCATCAACTCGTCTTCGACAAAACGCACGCAGGTGTCGCGCCAGCGGTCGAGGTCTTCATCGGTCCAGCTGCGGGTGAGGTTCATGGCCATGGCAAGTCTCCGGGATAGGGTTCAGTCGTTGGATTCAAGGGCGAGCGGGTTGTTCAGGGCGCCCAGTTGCGCCACCCGGCGCAGGTGCACGTCGATGCCGCCCATCAGTTGTTCGATCAGGGTCAGCCGCTTGAAGCCATGGCCGATGACCAGCTCGTCGGTCATGCCCATGCCGCCGTGCAGCTGCACCGCGCCCTGCCCCACGGTGCGGGCGGCGCGCGCCACCGCCACCTGGGCCGACGCCACCGCGCGGCGGCGTTGCCACGCGGGGCCGTCCATTTGCGCCAGCGTGGCGCCGACCAGTGCGTTGGCTTGCAGCAGCGCCATATGCATGTCGGCCAGCCGGTGCTGCAGCACCTGGAAGCTGGCCAGCGGCACGCCGAACTGCTTGCGCTGGCGCACGTAGTCCAGCGTGTCGCGTTGCAGGCGCTGCATCACGCCGATGGCCTCGGCGCCGCTGGCCAGCTGGGCCTCGTCGGTCACCAACTCCAGCAGCGGCAGCGCGTCGGCGCCGGGCTCGCCCAGCAGCGCCGCCACCGGCGTGTGGTCGAAGCCCAGCTCGGCGGCCCAGCTGCCGTCGGCCAGGCGCAGCTTGCGGCGGCTGATGCCGGCGGCGTCGGGCGACACCACGGCCAGGCGCAGCACGCCGGCGGCGTCGCGCGCGCTGACCAGCCAGTGGCTGGCATACGGCGCGGCGCGCACCACGGCCTTGCGGCCGCTGAGGCGGGGCGCGTCGGCTGATGCTGAGCCGTCGGTGTGCAGCCGGGTCTGCACCTGCGCCAGGTCGTGCCGGGCGCCGGGCTCCAGCGTGGCCAGCACCGGCCGCACCGCACCGTCAACCACACCGGCCAGCAACTGCTGCGCCCCATCGCCCGGCAGGCGTTGCAGCAGGCCGGCGCCGATCACCGCACAGGCGGTGTAGGGCTCGGGCAGCAGCGCATGGCCCAGCGCCTGCAGGATGACCAGGTGGTCGGCCAGGCCGCCGCCCAGGCCACCCGCAGCCTCGGGCAGTGCCGCGCCCAGCAGGCCCAGCTCGTGTGTCAGGCCGCGCCACAAGGGCGCGATGGCCTCGGGCGTGGCCAGCAGCGCGGCGCGGCGCTCGAACGGGGCGTGGTCGGCCAGCCAGCGCGCCAGGCTGTCCTGCAGCTGGGTCTGGGTGTCGGTGAGCGGGAACATCGGGGGCATGGTCGTCGGCACTCAATGGGCCAGCAGCTGCTGGGCGATCAGGTTGCGCTGCACCTCGTTGGTACCGGCGTAGATGGAAGCGGCGCGGTCGTTGAGGTAGGCGCTCATCGCGAACACCGCGTCTTCGGGCACGGCCAGCGCGTGGGCGGCGCGGTCGGCGCACTCGGCCATCGGCAACCGCGCCGCACCGTAGGCGCCGGCCAGGTTGACGCCAATCTCGGTGAGCAACTGCTTCAACTCGGTGCCCAGCAGCTTGCCGATCGACGGCGCCGCCGGCAGCTCGTCGCCGCACAGGCGGGCCGCCTCCACCTGCTGCTCCAGCGCGTGCAGCGCGTCGATCCGGCATTCGGCATCGGCCAGCACACGGGCGCAGTCACGGCGCTCGTCGTCATCGGCCGGGCGGTCGGCAAAGGCCTGCCGCCAGGCCGCTTGCAGCCGCGCCAGCCGGGCCCGCAGCATCGGCGTGTAGCTGCCACCACGCTCGTGCACCAGCAGGTATTTGGCGATGGTCCAGCCGCGGTGCACTTCGCCCAGCAACGCGGTGGCCGGCACCCGCACATCGTCGAAAAACACCTGGTTCAGCTCGTGGTCGCCCGACAGGCTGATGATCGGCCGCACGGTGATGCCGGGTAGGCCCATGTCGAACAGCAAAAAGCTGATGCCCTGCTGGGCTTTGCCCGATGAATCGGTGCGCACCAGGCAGAAGATCTTGGTGGCCCATTGCGCATGGGTGGTCCAGATCTTGGTGCCGTTGATGACAAAGCCGCCGCCCTGCTCATCGGGCAACCGGACCGCGCGGCACTGCAACGAGGCCAGGTCGGAGCCCGCGCCCGGCTCGCTGTAGCCCTGGCACCAGTAGTCGTCGCCGGCCCGGATGGCGGGCAGCCACTGCGCCTTCTGCTCGGGCGTGCCGAAGGCCAGCACCACTGGCGCGACCATGCGCGCACCTTGCGGCGCCAGCACCGGCGCACCAGCGGCCGCCAGCTCGTCGGCAAACAGCGCGTGTTGGCGGGCGGTCCAGCCGCAACCGCCCCATTCCACCGGCCAGTGCGGCACGCTCCAGCCTTTTTTGGCCAGGATGCGGAACCAGCGCTGGCCGTCGTCGTAGTCGGTGAAGATGCCGGCGGTGCGGCGGCCGGCCAGCCGCAGATCAGCGCTGAGTTCGCTGTCGAGGAAGTGGCGTACTTCATCCCGGAAGGCGCTGTCGGCGGGGCTCAGGTCACGCGCCATCGGGGTCAATCTCCACGAAAATGTCACCCAAACCGGGCCGGCACCCAGTGTGCTGGAACGGCCCGGCGCATGAATCGTCGAAAGCGACGATGTCAGCCGGCCCGCGGCCGGCTTCAATTCGACTGGCGCTGCAATCGTCTCAGGATTGACCTGGGATAGGTCCGCAACGGGTGTGGCATAGCCCTTGGCAGCGCAACTTGGCTCCGTTCGATGCGGCACCCGTCCGCACCCGTCCGCAGCACCCATACGGCCGCCGATCCACCCGCAAACGCCGCCCAGGAACCCCGCGATGACACTCCGCCAGACCCTCCCGCCGGTCGAGCCCCCTTGCCTGGCCAACGCCACCATCGCCGATTGGCTGGGCCAGGCGGCGCGCCAGCGTGGCAGCGCCACCGCCTACATCGCGGGCGACGAGCACCACGGCTGGGCCGCGGTCGACGCCGCCAGCGACCGCCTGGCCTGCGGCCTGATGGGCCTGGGCCTGAAGCGCGGCGACCGCATCGGCGTGTTGGCGCTCAACCAGATCGAATGGCTGCTGCTGTTCTACGCGGCGGCCAAGATCGGCGTTGCGGTGGTGGGCTTGAGCGTGCGCTACCGCGACCACGAACTGCTGACCATGCTGGTCGACAGCCAGGCCCGGGCGGTGTTCACGCTGGGCCAGCACGACGGCTTCGACTTCACCGCCATGTTGGGCCGCCTGGGGCCGCAATTGCCGGCGTTGCGCCATGTCATCGAGCTCGACGGCAGCGGCCTCAACGGCTTGGCCGCGTTGGCCGGCACACCGTTGGAAGCCGGTCGCCTGTCGGCCGCGCGGCGGCGCGTGGTGGCCCAAGACGTGGCGATGGTGATCTACACCTCGGGCACCACCGGCCGGCCCAAGGGCGCGGGTTTGACCCACGCCAGCCTGCTGGCCAGCGCTGCGGCGCAGGCGGCCCACACCCGGGTGGTCGACAGCGACCTGATCCACCTGGCCAACCCGCTGAACCATGTCGGCGGCATCAGCTGCGGCGTGCTCACCCACCTGGTGGGCGGTGGCACGGTGGTGCTGGTGCCCGAGTTCAAGGCCGACCGGGTGATCACGCTGATGCAGCAGTACCCACCCACCATCGTCGCCGGCGTGCCGACCATGCTGACGCTGCTGCTGATGCACGCGCGCATCGCCAGCGTCGATTTCTCGCGCACCCGGTTGGTGTTCTCGGGCGGCTCCAATGTCGATCCGGTGCTGCTGGAGCGGCTGGCCCAGCGCATGCCCAACGCCACGCTGATGAACCTGTATGGCCTGACCGAGACCTCGGGCGCGCTGGTCATGACGCCCTGGCAACGCACGCCCGCCGACTTGATGACGACCATCGGCGTGCCGTTTGAGGGCACGCAGTGGCGCATCGCCGGTGTCAACGGCGCGGCGCTGGCGGCGGGCCAGGTCGGTGAGCTGTGGTTCAAGGGCGTGGGCGTGGTGCCGGGCTACATCGGCACGGCCGCCGGTGCGGGTTTTTCGGCCGACGGCTGGCTGCAGACCGGCGACCTCGGCACGGTCGACGTGCGCGGCGTCATCACGCTGAAGGGCCGCAAGAAAGACATGTACATCCAGGGCGGCTTCAACGTCTACCCGGCCGAGGTCGAGGCGCTGATCAACCGCCACCCGCAGGTGGTGATGGCCGCGGTGATCGGCGTGGCCGACCC
>JAYVDE010000346.1:0-12855 GCA_043749575.1 Burkholderiaceae bacterium
ATTTCATTTGTAAGCTCATTGGCGGAACGCAGTACCAGCTCCCAACCCGAGGGCCGACACCATGAACCCGACCACCACCCCGGTGCGCATGGCCGCGCCGCAGCTGCCCGGCCAGCCACGGCGCGCGCTGGTGCTGCCCGGCGGCGGCCTGCGGCTGTCCTACCAGGTCGGCATCTTGCTGGCGCTCGAGCAAGCCGGCCTGGGCTTCCAGATCATGGACGGCACTTCAGGGGGCAGCCTCAACATGTCGATGCTGCTGTGTGGTCTGCCGCCGCAGGACATGGCCCGCCGCTGGCGCAGCCTGAAGCTGCAGGACACGGTGTCCTTCCTGCCGCTCAAAGACTACCTGCAGGCCGACCAGATCGGCGCGCTGGCCGATGGCCGCGGTTTCAGGGACAAGGTCTTGCCGCACCTGGGCATAGCCATCGACCGCATCCGCGCGGCCACTGGCGTGCAGGCCAGCTACAACCTGCTCGACTACGGCGCCAAGGCGGTCGTGGTTATCCCCAGCGCGGCGATCGACGCCGATCTGCTGATCGCCGGCATGTCCTTGCCGGGGGTGTTTCCACCGCTGCACCGCGACGGCAGGACCTACCTCGACACCGGCTTCGTCCAGGATGCCAACCTGAGCGAAGCCGTGCGCCAGGGCGCCGAGGAGCTGTGGCTGCTGTGGGGGCTGGGCAATACCGGCGTTTACCGCGGCGACCCGCTGCACCTGTATGTGCAGATGCTGGAGATGAGCGCCAACGCCGCACTCAACCAGCAGCTGGCCGCGATCACCGACCTGAACCGCCGCATCGCCAAGGGCGACAGCCCGTTTGGCCAGACCCGTGCCATCAGCGTGCACGTGGTGCGGCCCGCGCACGCGCTGCCGCTGGACCCCGATCTCTTCAGCGGCCGCATCGACCATGCGACGCTGATCGACATGGGGTATGCCGATGGTTGGCACTATTTGATGCAAGCCGGATTGGAAAAATCGGGTGGATCGGTCCAGCCAGCGCCGGCCACCGACAACCCGACCCGCATGGTCGATCCCGTGCCCGGCGTGCGCCTGCAGTTCGAGTTTGCCGGTGACCTGACGATGGTCAGCGGCGGTGCTCGGCTGCCGGTGCGGCTGAACCTGTGCGTGCACGTGCACGACCTCGATCAGTTCATTGCGGCACCCGCGCCGCAGGCGCCACTGACCGGTCGACTGCAGGGCGCACCCTTGGCCGCTGGCGGCACCGAGCCGCAGCCGGTGGTGTGCGGCACCGAGCCGCAGCCGGTGCTGGGCGGCAGCTACCGGCAATCAACCCTGCCCGGGGGCGGCCGCGAGATCGAATACCGCATGCAACTGCGCCACGGCGAGCGCCTGCTGGCGCTGGTGGCGACCCAGACCTTGCGCGACGACCCGGGCTTTGATCGCTGGCAAGACCTGTCGACCTTGTCGGTGATGTTGAGCGATGGCGACACCGCCTGGGCCAGCGGCGATTTGCGGCTGTCGCTGCCCGACCTGAAACATTGGCTGGGCACGGTGCAGGCCACCGAAACCCGGTCGTTGGCCGAGGCCACGCGCACCGTCGGGCGCTATGCCGGGTTCTTCTTGCGGGAACTGCGCGACGTTTACGGCTGGACGGGTTAAACGCCAAGCGCCCGCCGCAGCACGCGACCCTTGACCGGTTGGTGGTGCTCGGGCCAGGCCCGCACCAGCTCGCCGATGCGGGCATTGCAGGTCGCCAGGGTGTGCACGCTGGCGGCCAGGCGCAGCACCTCGCCGTTGATCGCGTCGATCTCGGTGGGCTGGCCCAGCAGCAGGTCGTCGGCCATGCTGGAGCGGGCGTGCCCGTCGATGCGCAGCATGCGCGCGGCCACCAGCCGGAACAGCGGCGTGGGCAGGCGCAGCACGCCCGGCAGCCAGGCCGCTGGCAGCGGCGACAGCCGGGCCGGCCGGATGCCGGCACGCCGCAGCACCGCCAGCGCCTCGCCGATCAGCGCCGCGGTGCAGCAGCGCAGGTCGCGGTCGAGCAACTGGGCGCGCAGCGGCAGGCCACTGAGCGCGTTGACCGCGTTGTTCAGGTTCAGCAGCAGCTTGCCCCATTGCAGCGGCCGCAGGTCGTCGTGCAGCGTGATCGGCAGGCCGGCCGCGGCCAGCAGCGGCTGCAGTGCACGCAGCGTCGGGTGGTCTTGCGCGGCCAGCACACCCGCGGTGCCGCGGTGCAGGTGGCCGGGCGCTGGCTCAGCCACGTTGAACGGCACCATGCCCGGCAACAGCACCAGCTGCGGTGCGGCCGACTGGGCGATGGCCGCATTGGCGATGCCGTTCTGCATCGACACCACCGGCGTGCCGGATGGCAGCAGGCCGCCCAGCTCGACCGCCGCGGTGGCGGTGGCGGCGCTTTTGACACACAGCAGCACCAGGTCGGGCGCCAGGTCGGCTGGCAGCGAGCGGTGCAGCTGCAGGCGGTCAGCGGCCAGGTGCAGACGGCCGCCATCGCGGTCGGTCAGCGTCAGGCCGTGGCGGGCCAGCGTCGCCAGCATGCGCGGCCGGCCGACGAAGTGCAGCACCACGCCGGCGGCCTGCAAGCGCCCGCCCAGCCAGCAGCCAATGCTGCCGGCGCCCATCACCAGCACGCTGGGGCCTTGGGGCTGGGTGGCCATCGGGGATTTGATGTCGCTGGGCAAGCCGCGAGTGGCGCATGCCGGGCCCCGGCGCACCCTGCGGGCCGGCCCGACCCGGCTTCTAGAATGCGGCTCCGACCGAGGACATTCCCGATGAGCATCAAGAGCGACAAGTGGATCCGCCGCATGGCTGAGCAGACCGGCATGATCGAGCCCTTCGAGCCCGGCCAGGTGCGGCAATCGGCCGACGGCCAGAAGATCGTCAGCTACGGCACCAGCAGCTACGGCTACGACATCCGCTGTGCGCGCGAGTTCAAGGTCTTCACCAACATCTACTCGACCGTGGTCGACCCGAAGAACTTCGACGAAAAAAGCTTTGTCGATTTCGAGGCCGATGTCTGCGTCATCCCGCCCAACAGCTTTGCGCTGGCGCGCACGATGGAATACTTCCGCATCCCGCGCAATGTGTTGACCATCTGTGTGGGCAAAAGCACTTACGCGCGCTGCGGCATCATCGTCAACGTGACGCCATTCGAGCCCGAATGGGAAGGCTATGTGACGCTGGAGTTTTCCAACACGACGCCGCTGCCGGCCAAGATCTACGCCGGTGAGGGCTGCGCGCAGGTGCTGTTCTTCGAGAGCGACGAAGTCTGCGAGACCAGCTACAAAGACCGCGCCGGCAAGTACCAGGGCCAGACCGGGGTCACGCTGCCCAAGACCTGATTGGCCAGGGCCAGCGCGGCGTGACCTGGCCCAAGACCTGAGTCGCGCCGGTCAGCGCCAGCCAGCGCGGCCGGCGCTGACCGGCGCTGGCGCGAGGCTCTACAGCGGGTTCAAGCGGGGCATGACAGCGGGCCGCATGGCCGACTGCAACACCTTCGAGGCGCGCCTGCTGTAGCCGGCCCGGCCAGCGCGGCGGCGCCACAAGTGCCCGGGCTTGCAGGTGTTTTTCGAGCCTTGGCCGCGACGCGCTGCGGTAACCATAGCGGCACTTGAATGAGGAGCCGTCGATGAACCCCCAACCGACCCGCCGCGCCCCATCGCGCCAGCGCGGCCATCTCATCCCAGCGGATCAAGCGCAGCCGGCGCCGGCCTGGGTGTTCGCGCTGGTGCCCGAAGGCCAGATCGACGCCACGCTGTTGCACGGCTTGGCCGCCGCGCTGGCTGCCCAGGGCGCGCCCTTGCAAGCCCAGCGCATGCGCTTTGATCGGCAGTACGCGCTGGAACGCCTGGCGCAGGCGCACTGCAGCCCCGACCCCGTCACCCGCCAGTTGGCGATGCGCCTGTTGGATGCCTACCAGGCATCGCCCGCCGCGCCGGGTGGTGAATTGGGTTGAAGCCCCGAAGCCGTGAAGCCCTGAAGCGCCGAAGGTCGGAAGATCCGAAGACTTGGGGCCCGTCTGCCGCTGCGGGCGTTCAGCGGTCGGGTGCTTGCGCGCTGGTCAGCCAGTCGCAGCGCAGCCGGCCGCTGCGGTGCAGGCGGCGGCGCAGCCGCACATACAGCCCCGGCAGCAGCAGCAGCGACAGGCACAAGCTCATCAATGCCAGTGAATTCAGGAACCAGGCGGCCGGCAGGCCAGTCCAGCCAAAGACCCAGGACGTCAGCATGCCGTCCCACACTTGGTGTTCGACCGGGTGCCCCAGCGGGTGGCTGAGGTGCCATTGCTTGATGCTGGCCAATTGCTGCAAGGTCATGGCGGTTCCCCGTTGATTCGGTCCGTCCAATGTAAGCCTCGCGTAAGCAAAAAGCTCAACCAAGTGCCCGCCTGTGGGGCATCGAACCCGCTGCAATCTGGGGGGGGGAGGGCGCCCGCACCGGGGCGCCAGCCGGTTCAGGTCGGGTAGCTGCCTGGCAGCAGGATCGACCGGTCGACCTGCTCGATGCGGGTGCGGCCACAAAAGGCCATCGTGATGTCGAGTTCCTTGTGCAGGATCTGCAGCGCCTTGCTGACACCGGCCTCGCCCATCGCGCCCAGGCCGTAGACCATCGCGCGGCCGATCATCGTGCCGCGTGCGCCCAGCGCCCAGGCCTTCAGCACGTCTTGGCCGCTGCGGATGCCGCCGTCCATCCAGACCTCGATCTGGCTGCCTACCGCCGCCACGATGGCCGGCAGCGCCTCAATGCTGCTGGACGCGCCGTCGAGCTGGCGGCCGCCGTGGTTGCTGACGACGATGGCGTCGGCGCCGCTCTTGACGGCCAGCAGCGCGTCCTCGACATCCATGATGCCCTTGAGGATCAGCTTGCCGCCCCATTGCTGCTTGACCCATTCGACGTCGGGCCAGCTCAGCCGCGGGTCGAACTGCTCGTGGGTCCAGGCCGCCAGGCTGCTCATGTCGGACACGCCCTTGACATGGCCGACCAGGTTGCCGAAGCTGCGGCGCTGGGTGCCGACCATGCCCAGGCACCAGCGCGGCTTGCTCATCAGGTTGATGATGTTCTTCAGCGTCGGCCGCGGCGGCGCGGTCAAGCCGTTTTTCAGGTCTTTGTGGCGCTGGCCGATCACCTGCAGGTCGAGTGTCAACACCAGTGCGCTGCATTTGGCGGCCTTGCAGCGGTCGATCATGCGGGCCATCGCGTCGCGGTCGCGCATCATGTAGAGCTGAAACCAGAACGGCGCACTGGTGTTCTGCGCGATGTCTTCGATCGAGCAGATGCTCATGGTGCTCAGCGTGAACGGGATGCCGAACTTCTCGGCTGCGCGGGCGGCATGGATCTCGCCATCGGCATGCTGCATGCCGGTCAGGCCCACCGGGGCGATGCTGACCGGCATCTTGACGGCCTGGCCGACCATCGTGGTGGCGGTGCTGCGGTTCTCCATGTTCACCGCCACCCGCTGGCGCAGCTTGATCTTCTGGAAATCGCTGCTGTTGGCGCGGTAGGTGCTCTCGGTCCAGCTGCCCGAATCGGCGTAGTCGTAGAACATGCGCGGCACGCGCTTCTCGGCCAGCTGGCGCAGGTCTTCGATGGTGGTGATGACGGTCATGGCTGATCAGCGGCGGCGGTTTCCCGGCACTGGCCGGTGACCTCGTCGAAACCCACGCTGGCCAGGTGCTGGGCCAGCGCCGCGTCCATCTGCTGCGCATGCTCGGGGAACCAGAGCGCCAGTTCGCCCACCGCCAGCCGCAGCGGTTCGAAGTCGTGCTCGTTGCGGGCGCGGCGGTAACACTCGCTCATCACCTGCAGCACCGCCCGGTGCTGGAAGCTGTGGCAGCTCTCGCGCTCGAAGCCGCTGGCCACCATCCAGCGGTCTTCCTGGGCAAAATGCGCGACGCTGTGGTCGATCAGGGTGTCGAAGGCCGCCAGCAGCGCCGCATCGGGCCCGGGCAGGGCCTTGTCGGCCGCGGCCAGCAGGGCCACGAACTCGACATGGGTGGCGTCCATCGTCGGATGGTCCAGGGTGAGCGCAGCGCTCCAGGTCAGGGTGGTCATGAAGGTCCGGCATCGGGAAGGGCTTGCATCGTAGCCTGGGCGCTGGTCGTCCGGTCTGGTGCGGCCGCCAGCTGGCAGCGATCAGCGGCGCCTCACAGCCGCAGCGATCAGCCTGCGGCCGCGGCCAACGACACCGAGGCGCGCGTTGGCGGCCGTGCAGGCCCGGCGCCCGGCGCGCGCTGCAGCGAGCCCACGCGCACGCCCAGCAGCCGGATGCGCTGCGCCAGGTCGACCCGCTTCAGGCACAGCCCGGCGGCCAGGCGAATGGTCGCCGCCTCGGCCGTCGGCAGCGCCAGGCTCAGGTCGCGGGTCACGGTCTTGAAATCCTCGAAGCGCAGCTTGATGCCGATGGTGCGGCCGACATAGCCCTTGCGCTGCAGATCGCTGGCCACTTGCTCGGCCAGCTGGGTGAAGATGGCGCCCAGCTCGGCCTTGTCGCGCTTGGCGTGCAGGTCGCGGTCGAAGGTGGTCTCGCGGCTCACAGTCACCGGCTCGCTGAACGTGACCACCGGCCGGTCGTCGACGCCGTGCGAGGCCTCGTGCAACCAGGCGCCGTAGCTGCGGCCGAACTGCTGCACCAGCCAGGCGCGCTCGTGCTGGGCGATCTGGCCCACCGTGTCGATGCCCAGCGCGGCCAGCTTGGCGCCGGCCTTCGGGCCGATGCCGTTGATGCGCCGCACCGGCAGCGGCCAAATGCGCGATTCGAGATCGTCCAGCGTCAGGATGGTCAGGCCGTCGGGTTTGTCCAGCTCGCTGGCGATCTTGCTCAAGAGCTTGTTCGGCGTGACGCCGATCGAGCAACTCAGCCCGGTGCACCGCTTGACGTTGTTCTTGATGTCCAGCGCCACCGCCCGCACGCCGCCCAGCGGGTCGTGGGCCACGGCATCCTGCGCGCCCGGGTGCTCGCTCAGGTCGATGTAGATCTCGTCGATACCGCGGTCCTCGATCACCGGCGCCACCTCGGCCACTGCGGCCTTGAAGCGGCGCGAATAGGCCCGGTACTGCTCGAAGTCGACCGGCAGCAGCACGGCTTGCGGCGCCCGCAGCGCGGCTTTCATCAAGCCCATGGCCGAGTGCACGCCGAGGTCGCGGGCGGCGTAGGTGGCGGTGGTGACGACGCCGCGGCCGGCATAAGCGCCCAGCGTGGCGTAGCGGCGGCTGCCGTCGGCCAGTGGCTCGGGCTGGTGGCGCCGGCCGCCGCCAATGACCACCGGCTGGCCCAGCAGATCGGGGTAACGCAGCAACTCGACCGAGGCGTAGAAGGCGTCCATGTCGAGGTGGGCGATCCAGCGGCGTGGCGGCATGGCGCCATTGTGGCGGTGGTCTCGATCACGGCAGGCCGATGCCGGCGCGAGTGGCCCGGGCCCGTGACTGCCGGCGGGTCAATCCAGGCACGCCGTAGCCTGCGTGCGGGCGCAGAATCAGGCCCAGTTGAACCGGGAGACGCCGATGACCTTGCCTCATGCCCGCAGTGCCCAGCGCGCGCTGGTGGATTCAGCGCTGGCCTTGCTGGCCGCTTGCCTGGCGATCGCGATGTTCCTGCCCCCGCTGGCCGCGGCCACTGCGGCCTCGGCTTGGCGGGAGGGGGTGGCGGTCGGGGTCGTGGTGCTGGCGCTGCTGCTGCATTGGCTCAGCCTGGCGGCCGCGGCGCGGCGGCTGGGTCTGCCGCCTGCCGGCTGGCTGGGCTTGGCGGTCGCGCTGTGCCCGGTGGGCGGCGTCGCAGCGTTGATCTTGCTGGCTGGCCTGCTGCACCGCCCGCCAGCGCAACCATCGGCCGCGCGCTGAGCCCACAGCCGCGTCGCCCGGCCGCTCAGTTGACGGCCTGCACCTGGCGGCGGCGTTCCACATAGTTTGAGCTCACCGCCGCCGCGGCATCGGGGCAGTTGGCCAGGCCGCTGCAAGCCACCGCATCCAGTGTGTACACCCGCACCACACGCGGGTTGCCGGCCTCGTCCTCGCCTTCGTTGAAGCTGCGCGAGTCGCAGCTGACGGTGACCCGCAGCCCGCCACCGCCGTCTATCGTCTGGCTGGTGTTGCTGCAACTGGTCCACGGGCCCTTGAAGGCCTGGTAGAGGCCCCACTCCAGCCCGCTGCGCGCGGCCACGGCGGCACGCACACTCTGCAGCGTTTGCGTGCTGGCGCTCTGCGCCTGCTGGCCCAGGCGCAGCAGCGCGGCGGCCATGGCCGCCAGCATCACCAGCACCACGATGACGGCAATGGCCCCCAGGCCGTGCGGCCGGGCCTGCGGCGGGCGGCGCGGGCGGGGCGGGCGGCTGCGGTGCTGCGTCATGGCGTGTTCGCCACGTGGGCGCCGACCACCAGGCTGGCGGTTTCGCCACTGCGGGTGAATTCGAGCTGGATCGACAAGAAACCGCTCTGCTGCGTGGCGCCCTGGTTGGCGGTGTACTGGAAGCGGCAGCTGCGCAGGCCGGTGGCGACCAGGTCGGCGCCGCTGGTGGCGGGGCAAGCGGTCGGCGCCGCCGCATTGAAGCCGTAGCCCTTGAGCCGGTAGAGCACGCCGGGCGCGTCGCCGCTGCCGTCCAGCACCGTGCTGGCGCCGCTGCAGACGTAGAACACCGCCTGCTGCGTGTTGGCCACCAGGTTGAAGCGGCCAGCGTCGTAGCCGAGCGGAAACTGCATCGCGTTGATCGCCAGCCGGTGGCGGCCAAACGCCGCCCCCGGCGTGGTCACCGCAGTCACCGCGCTGCGGTTGGCGCCGCTGTACACGTCGCCCGGGTTCTGGTTGTCGACCACCACCCAGTCGCCCAGCGCCGGCAGTGTGGCCAGCGGGCTCAGCACGTCGAAGCTGCTGGTGGCCGTCGCCGGGTCGACCGGCGCCGAGCCCGACTGGGTGGTGTCGGCGGCGGTGCGGTAGCGGCCGCCGGCCAGCGTGGGCACCAGTTCGAAGCAATCGGTGGCCGGCGTGCGGATCGAGTTGGGCACCGCCGCCCGCACGTCGCGCAGCAAGCGCTGCACCGCGTTGCCGGCCTGGTCGGCCAGCGTGGTGCGGCTGCGGGTGGCCAGCCAGGCGTCGAGCGCCGGCCGGAAAAACAAGGTCAGCGTGGCCGCGATGGTGCCGAACAGCACCAGCGTGACGATCAGCTCGACCAGGGTGAAGCCTTGCGCCCCTCGTCGAACGGGTACGTTCACCGATCCCCCGCGGCGATGCGGGCCGGCTTGGCGAGCCGAGCCCGGACGTTGGCAGTCCCTGCGAACTGCCAACGCCTGGCGAGGAGCATTGGCCTCTGGCCGATGGTGGCCCGGCGCTAGTCCCGCTTCGCGACGATGTCGGTGCTGGGTCACTGGACCACCCGCCGCGGTGCGCGCTGCGGAATTCGCGCTTGGCAGCGGCCCGGCGCGCTCATGGCGAGGCGTAGTCGGTGCGCCAGCCGACCAGTTGCAGCGTTTCGCCGGCGTTGCTGACGGTGACGGTGATCACCCGCGCCGCGGCCACGCCGGCCAGCGTGCCGGCGGCCACGCTGACGCCGACGCTGAAGCCGGCCAACTTGGCGATGGCCACGCCGTCGACCGTGCAGACGCCGGTGCTGCTGTAGCCGTGGTAGTCGGCGATGTCGTTGTAGGTGTCGCGCGCGCAGCCGGCGGCCGCGCTGTTGGCGGCCGCGGCATAGGGCTTGAGGGTGATCTCCTCCATCAACTCTTGCGCGATGGCCGTCATCTGCTGGCGCAGCAGCGGGTTGGCGTTGCCGCGCGAGACGGTGGCAAACACCAGCAGCAAGCCGGCCAGCCCGACCCCGACCACCACGATGGCCAGCAGCGCCTCGGGCAGCGTGAAGCCGCGCCGCGGCGTGAGGCTTGGCCGGCTGGGCCGGCAATGCCTAGCGGACATGGCCGGTCTCGCCGGTCAGTTGCAACGCCGCCTCGCCGCTCAGCGTGATGCTGACGTTGACCGCGCTGCTGCCGGCGCCGTCGCCGGTGACGCGGCCGTCGGGCTGGAAGTACAGCGTGCCGGCCGGGCTTTGCAGCAGCGCGAAGCCGTTGCCGTCATAGGCCCAGCGGGCGTCGCCGTCGGCGCCGTTGACTGTGGTGTTGCAGGCGCTGGCCGGGTTGGCGCTGGCGATTGCCAGCCGCAGCTCGCCGGTGGCCAGCGTCAGGCAAACCAGCCGGCGGTGGCCCTGGGCCTGGCTGCGGGCCTGCATCAGCCCGGCCTGCACTTGGTCGCGCCAGGCGGCGCCGCGCAGCGACAGGCCGGCGTCCATGCGCGGCATCGCCACCACCGCCAGCACGCCAACCAGGACCAGCACGGTGATCATCTCGACCGCGGTGAAGCCGCGCTGGCGACGGCGCAGGGCGTCAGAACAGTTCACGGACATGCACCGTCTTGCGGCTCTCGGGGCTGTAGATGCCGAAGCTGGCACGGGCGGCGGGGTCGCGGTCGGTGCTGGTCGCGCAGCTGCCGTTCTGCGCGCGCAGCCAGGGCTTGGCGGCGCCGGTGGTGGCCGGGTGGCTGGCCTGGCAGGATTGGTCGGCGGCGCCGCTGCCCAGGTTGATGGCGATGTCCAGACTCAGGCTGCTGCCGCTGGGGCTGGGCGCGGCCAGGGTCAGCAAGCCGTTGCCGCCGCTGAGTGTCACCGCGCTCGCGCTGGACGTGGCCGCGCTGGCATTGCCGGCGGCATTGCGCGGGTTCGACAAGGCCACACTCGCAGCGGCCAGGGTGGTGCAACTGTCGGCGCTGTTGAGCACCCAACTGTTGCCGCTCCAGTACTCGGCCACCACCGGCATTTGCAGTGCCGCACTGGCGCTGCCAAAAGCGTTGCTCAGGCGCAGCCGGCCGCTGCGCAGCGCCGTGGCGGCCGCCACGGCGCTGGCCGTGCCGCTGAGCGTGATGCCGTCGGCGTCCACCGGCGCGGCTTTGACGGTGACAAGGGTTTCGGCGCTCAGCGCGCTCGGCCGGCTGACCTGGTGGCGCGCCGAGACGCTGGCCAGGCCCAGGCTCCAACTGCCGCTGGGCGCTGTGCTGCTGGCCCCCAGTGCCGACCCGGCGGGCAGCCCGGCAACAGTGAAGCCATAGCCGGCCCAGGTTGTCAGGCCAAGCCGGGCAAAGCTGCCGGTGTAATTTTGGGTGACGCTGTTGGCGCTGTTCTCGGCCCGCAGCGTGAACAGCGTGCCAAAGCCGTCTTGCCCGAAGTAGCTGAAGGCATTGCTGCAGGCCGGCACCGGCGCGCCCGCTGTGATGGCCAGGTGATCGGGCACAAAGCGCCCGATGTTGCCGGTGGGGGTGCCGGTGAGCGGGCCGCTGCCCAGGTAGTCACCATCGGCAACGCTGGGGGTCAGGTTGAGGATGCCCACCTCGTCCCAGGCCAGGTTGCTCACCGTGGCCACGCCGTTGCCAAAGCTTGCACCGGCGATGCTGGCGTTGGCCAGCGTGCCCAGCCGGCCGCCGGCCGGCAGCACCAGCGCCGGTGTCAGCAGCACCGCTTCGGCCGGGCTCTCTTTGCCGAAGTTGGGCGCCGCGGCACCGGTTGAGATGGTGGCCGTCACGCTGGCACTGAACAGTGCGCCGGCCTTGACAAAAACCGTGCCGCTGGCGCTGGCCGCAGCCGGGTTGATCAGTTGGGGCGCGGCAGTCTGTGCCAGGGCCGAGACCAGCAGCCCCGCCGGCCGGCTGACAAAGGCGTTTGAGCTGCCGCTCAGCGGCGTGGCGTTGACGCTCTTGCTGGCCCACAGCCGGATCAGCCCGACATCGCTGAAGGCAAAGCTGAACGGCGCGTTGCCGTTGGCGTCGAAGGTCATCGGCGTGGCGGTATAGGCCGCTACGCTGCCGCTGTTGTTGCGCTGCACGGTGGTGGCGCTACCGCCGTCCAGGCTCATCAGGTTCGCAGCGCTGCAAGTTGACGGGTTGCTGCACTCGTAGGCCCAGTTCACCGTGGTCGCGCCGCTCAGGGCGGCCTCACAAGCCTTGGTGGTGGTATTGGTCTTGACGGCGCGCAGCCAGTAGCTGGCCGACGCCGTGCCGGCGGTTTGCACCGGCACGGTGGCTGCAACGCCGTTGGCGGCACTGGCGATGATGAAGCCGGCGCTGCTGAAGGTCGTCGTGCAACTGTTGGCGACCACACAGTTGCTGCCGTTGGGGCAGCATTTGCGCGGGCTGGCTGCGGCCTGCTGCTCGCCCGACAGCGTGACCGACAGCGCCGCGCCGTTAGCTGCCAAGGGGTAGCTCAGCGTCGTGGTGGCCACGCCGCTGGCGTCGAAGGTGAGGGTGGTCGCGCCCAGGGTGGCGCTGCTGGTGCTCAAGGTGGCGGTCTTGCCCACGGCCGTGGTGAACGGGCTGGTGCAGGGGCTGGTGCTGCTGGCGCAAGCCGTCACGGTGACGGTGGTCGGCAGGCAGCTCAGGCTGGTGGTGGGCAGTGACAACTCGTAGTGGTCTATATCGTCGTCGAACAGCGTCAGGGTCGAGACGTTGGCGGCGCCGTCCAGCCGGACGCGCGAATCCGAGCTGGTGACGCTGCTGATCGTCAGCACGATTGACTTGGTCGGCTCGGCAATCGTGTCGTTCTTGATGATGAAGTTGATCGAGGTGCCGGTCGGATCGTTCAGGCTGGCGGGATCAATGGTCACGCTGCCCGAGACCGGCAGATCGGTGTCCGCGCTGTTGGCGCTGCCCGACACGGTGTAGTTGACGGTGATCGTGTTTGACGGCACCACCGCTGAACTGATGTTGGCCGAGTACGCGGTGTCCAGGCCTTCGGTCAAGGTGCCGGTGAGCAGGTTGAAGCCGACATCGTTGTAGGCCAGCACATTGATGGTCTCGTCGGCGCTGTCGTCAGCGGGGTTGATCAGCCCGCTGAGTGGGCCCGCCACGCTGGCGG
>JAYVDE010000347.1:0-4958 GCA_043749575.1 Burkholderiaceae bacterium
GTGGATCGGCTGGATCCATGACCTCTCGACCCAAGACCCGCTCTACATCCTGCCGCTGCTGATGACCGCGTCGACGATGTTCCAGACCTGGCTGAACCCGACGCCGCCCGATCCGGTGCAGGCCAAGATGATGTGGATCATGCCGCTGATGTTTTCGGTGATGTTTTTCTTCTTCCCGGCCGGCCTGGTGCTGTACTGGCTGACCAACAACATCCTGGGCATCGCCCAGCAGTGGTTCATCAACAAGCGGCTGGGCGTGGCCTGATCTTGGGCGCTGGGTCACGGTGATCATCACTGTGGCCCCTGCCGTGACAGCTTGCACACAGCCGGCAAACAACTCCCCCAAAGCGGGGTATGACAACGCCGCCCAAGCGCCGATGATGGCTTGACGGGTCCAGTCACACCGCAGGCGGTATGTGGCCCCCAACCGATCAATGCGGGGCCCTCCCGGCGCAGCCCAGTGCCGGTTTTGGGGCGTACCAACGGGCTGCTCACGCGAGCCACCCGGCGCTCCACCCCGCGCCATCTGCCCTAGCGCCACGACCGCGACACGCCGGTTGTCAGCGGCTGTTGCCAGCTTGTCAGTGCCGGTGAGCATGCGCTGATAGGCGTTGGTAGACGCTGTTGACAGCGCGGGCTTGCGGCGCCCCGTGCACCACAATCCACCGGGTGTCGCTGCACCAGCAATTGAACCCCATCGTCGCCATTGCCACCGCCCCGGGGCGGGGCGCGGTGGGCATCGTGCGGGTGTCGGGCCGCGGTTTGGCGCCCTTGGTCGTGGCTTTGTGCGGCCGGCCGTTGCCGCCGCGCCAGGCCTGCTACGGGCCGTTCAAGGCGGCCGATGGCCAGGTCATCGACCAGGGGCTGGCGATCTGGTTTCCGGCACCACATTCGTACACCGGCGAAGACGTGTTGGAACTGCAGGCCCATGGTGGCCCGGTGGTGCTGCAACTGCTGCTGGCCCGCTGCCTGGAAGCCGCAGCCGAGCCCGATGCAAGCACCGGCGCCGAGCGATTGGGCGGCCTGCGCCTGGCCGGGCCGGGCGAATTCACCCAGCGCGCCTTTCTCAACGACAAGCTCGATCTGGCCCAAGCCGAGGCGGTGGCCGACCTGATCGAAGCCAGCACCGAGGCGGCGGCCCGCTCGGCAGGCCGTTCGCTGTCGGGTGCCTTCTCGCGCGAGATCGATCAACTGGGCCAGCGCATCGTGCGGCTGCGCATGCTGGTCGAGGCGACGCTCGATTTTCCCGAAGAAGAGATCGACTTTCTGCAGCGCGCCGACGCGCAAGGCCAGCTGGCGGCCATCGATGCCGACCTGGCCGGCGTGATGGGCCGCGCGCGCCAGGGGGCGCTGCTGCGCGAAGGCCTGCAGGTGGTGCTGGCCGGCCAACCCAACGTGGGCAAGAGCTCCTTGCTGAACGCGCTGGCGGGCGCCGAGCTGGCGATCGTCACCGCCATCCCCGGCACCACACGCGACAAGGTCAGCGAGACGATCCAGATCGAGGGTGTGCCACTGCACCTAGTCGACACCGCCGGCCTGCGCGGCGTTGGCGATACCGCGCAGGTGGATGAGGTCGAGCGCATCGGCATCGCCCGCAGCTGGGCGGCGATTGCGCAGGCCGATGCGGTGATCTTCTTGCACGATCTGACAAGGCGTGGCCAGCCTGCTTACGAAGCCGCCGAGCTGGCGATCGCGCAACGGCTGCACGTCGACGACCCCGGCCGCATCCTGCACGTGCACAACAAGGCCGACAGCATGGCAGCCGATCAGGTTGGGCCGGTCGACCGGCTGGTTGACCGGCTGGTTGACGGCGAGATCGCGTTGTCGGCGCGCACCGGCGCCGGGTTGGACGCGCTGCGCCATGCACTGCTGCAGCGCGCCGGCTGGCAGGCCGGCGCCGAGGGTGTGTTCATCGCCCGCAAGCGCCATCTGCAGGCTTTGCAGCGTTGTGCGGCGCACCTGCAGGCCGCGCGCGAACACGCCGCGGTGGGCGACACCGCGCTGGAACTGTTTGCCGAAGAGTTGCGTGCTGCGCACAACGCCTTGAGCGAAATCACCGGCGCGTTCAGCGCCGATGATCTGCTGGGCGAGATCTTCGGCAAGTTCTGCATCGGGAAATAGATCCAGTTCCAGCGCAGGCGGCGCTGAGAACCGGCTTGTCGCCAAGCCGGCGCCACGATGAGCGGGTGCCCAGGTTCACCAAAGATCGGATCAAAGCCCAACATACACGCTGGGCAGAGCCCGATCTCGCTGCTCGGCAGCAGAGGCTGCGGCTGCCAGCCGCAGCCTCTGTGCTCAGGGCGCAGCCTTGCGGCCGAAGCGCCGCGTTAGCCCCAAGGCCGCAAAGGCCGCCAGCGTCAGCGCCAGCGCACCCGGCTCGGGCACCGACCCCGCCAGCGGCCCGGTGACGAAGGGCGTGAACGCGCCCGCCGCGGCGCTGAAACTGGCCAGCTGGCCGTTGCTGTCACCAAACACCCAGACCGCGCCGGTGCCCGTGATGCCAGTCACGGTGGGCGTGCCCAGCAACTGATCAAAGTACTGGCTGGTGCTGTCAAACACGCCGGTGAAGGCCAGCAACTCATTCAACGAGAACAGGGCGTCAAAGTTGAAGTCCTCATAGGTCAGCGAGAAGCCGACATTGGTTAAGCCGGGATTAGGCGCAAGGCCGTCGGTGGTGGCGTCGATCAGGTAAACCGGCGCGGCGCCGATGGCCAGCGCCAGCGTCAACAACGGTGCGGCCAGGGCACGGGGCAAGGCGGTGCGGATCGTCATGGCGAGTCCTTGGTGCGGGGGGTTGAGGGGCCGGGCGGTGGGCGTCTCACTTGGCACCCGGGTTAGGCGTGTTCAGGTACGGGAAGCCGGGCAGCAACGGCACCACCGCCTGGTCTACCGCGTCATGCAACTTGAACACGGTGTCACCCAGCGGCACCACAGACGGATTGCAGGCGGCGCCGAAGCCGAGGACATTGCCGGCATTGGCCTTGCACAGCCCACCCATCATCGCCACCAACGAGATGTCAACAATGTCGTCCTTCGGGCGCCGGCCGTTGGGGTAGCCCGCGAGGTCGGCGCCGCCGTCCGTCAGCAAGCTGCCCAACACCCCCAGGCGGTTCTGTTGCGCAAAAGGCACGGCCGCCACGGCCGTGTTCAGTCGCAACATCTCGGACGGCACGACGTTGGCCGGCTGGTTCAGGTTGAGTGGCGATCCGTTGGCGCCGAGGTTGGTCTTGATGCCGGTCAGGAAGGTGTTGACCAAGTCCAGCCGCGGGAAGTTGCCGGGCGCGATGTTGACGCCGGGGTAGTTCGGGTCACTCTTGAGCACCAGGTCGATCAGCAGCGGCAGGGTGGGGTTGGTGACATAGGTGGCGAACTGGCCATCGTTGCGCGGCAGCGAGGCATTGAACTTGTCCTTGTCGCCCAGGCCGATCACCACCTCGTTGACCAGCGGCATGCCCAGCCGCGACACCTGCACCCAGGCCCCGCCCACGTTCCCGGCGGTGCCGTGGCCGGGCGGCGGGTTGGGGTTGGCCAGCTGGCTCTGGCGCACGCTGGCAGTCGTCCAGCCGCCGATCACGGTCTCGGTGCCTTGTACCAGGCAGCTCTTGTGCACTTCCAGCGCCAGCGTGGTGACGTTCTTGTCCTGGATCGAATTGGCGGCTGCCGCGTTGATCAGCGTGGGGTCGGTGATGACGGCAATCGGCGCGTTGACCAGGTCGAAGATGGCGCCCAAGTTGACCGCAAACGCCTCCTGGCGCTGGCCGACAAAGACGCGGCCCGCGATGGCACAGCCCGGGATGTTGACGTTGTAGAGGTGCTTGCCGGCATAGGTGTCGTAGGCCGCCTTGTTGCCCAGGGTCTTGGTGCCGATGTAGTCGCTGGGTTTATCGAACACCGTGCCGCCGGTGGTCTTGCTCAACGCGGCCACGCTGCCGGTGCGGCGGTCGCCGCGCACGATGTTGACGGTGAACTGCTCGTTGACGTTGAGCGCCGCATCGTTGGGCTGGCTCACCGTGCCGGCCTGCGTCAGCGGGATGCCGACCATCTGGTTGCCCACCGGCACCTTGATATTCTTGAAGTTGTTCTTGAACTGGAACTGGAAGGTGATGTCTTCCCTGGCGTCGCCGTTGTTGTCGAGATGGATCTCGTACAGTGCGTTCGGGTCCAGCTTGAAGTAGTTGGGGCCACCGTAAGGGTCTTGCAGCGGCTGGTAATTGGCGATCAGCGTGACAAAACCGTCACGGCCGGGCTCGTAGCTGTTGAACATGTAGAAATCGGTGCCGTCTACTTTGGGGCTGCCCGTGATGCTGGGCGCCTCGCGGTGGCTGGACGCCTGGGCCGGCAAGGCCGCCAATGTGGCCAGGGCGGCGGCCGCAACAGCGGTCAGGGTGGCGCGCTGGGTGAGACGCTGCAGGGAAGTGCTGGGCATGGTGGAGCTCCTCGGGGCGGTTCTGGGTGGTCAACGGGGTGGATCGGCTCACCCTGGACCGGCGCGCCGCACTGCGCCCAAGTTCTGGCGCAGTGCGCATTGATACGCAGGCGCCGCCGCTTGGATGTGCGCTTGCGCACCTTTCGGCCCCCTCGAATCGGGGGGGGAGGCGCTTAGGCGACCGGTGATTGGCGACCAGCGACCAGCGACCGGCTCAGCCGCGCAGCAGATGGGCCTCGGCCAGCGACAGCGGCTCGGGCAAGCCCGACAACACCAAGGTGTCGCCGGCGGCCAGCCGCTGCGCACCGTCGGCGCCGACCACCCGGCCGTTGGCTTGGCGCACCGAGACCACCTGGACGCCGAGCGCATGCAGCGCCTGGTCGGCCAGCGGATGGCCCAGGCAGGCGGCGGCGGCGGGCAGGGTCACGCTGGCCAGGCGGGCCTGCGCGCGCTCTTCGATCGTGTCGTCGTCAGCGCCGTGGAAGTAGCCGCGCAGCAGGTGATAACGCGCATCGCGGGCGTCGCGGGTCAG
>JAYVDE010000348.1:0-4957 GCA_043749575.1 Burkholderiaceae bacterium
GACATGGGTGCCGACCCCGAGGGCATCAGCCAGGCGCTGGTGGCCGGCGGCGAGATCACCGCCGTGGCCTACCTCGAAGCGGTGAAGCTGCAATTCGACCTGCAGGACCTGGTGCTGGTGCGCAGCGCCCGCGCCACCGCGCTGCAGTCGCGGCTGCCGCGCTGCATCTACCGCTTCCAGCGTCGCGCGGCCTACCGGGTGCGCCCACTCGACCGCAGTGCGCCGATCGCCCGCTTTCGCCACCCGGCGCTGCCCGACATGATGTTGTCGCTGCGCATCCTCGATCTCAGCATCGGCGGCTGCGCGCTGCTGCTGCCGGCCGACGTGCCACCGCTGCCGCTGGACGTCACGCTGCACGGCGTGGTGCTCGAGCTCGACGCCGACACTGGCGTGGTGGTCACGCTGCGGCTGCACCACGCCTCGTCGATCCTGTCGAGCGTGCCGGGCCTGCGTCTGGGCTGCGAGCTGGTCAAGCCCAGCGCCGGCATCGACCGGGCGCTGCAGCGCTACATCGACCACACCCAGAAGCGCCGGCGCCTGCTGTCGCTGGACTGACCATGCTCCGGCGTGATGAGGCCGCCCGCCCGCCCGTGCGGCGGCGGTCGGGCTTCACGCTGTTGGAGCTGGCCGTGGTGCTGGCCATCACCATCGTGCTGGGCGCGGTGGCCGTGCCCAGCTTCAGCGGCCTGGTCGCGCGGCAGCGGCTGAAGTCGGTGGCCCACGGCCTGCAGGCCGACATCGCCCTGGCGCGGCAAGAAGCCGGCCGCCGCGGCATGGCGGTGCACCTGATGTTCCACCCCGGACCGCAATGGTGTTACGGCGTGAGTGCCGGCTTCGGCGTGGATTGCCGGCAGGCCCATGCGGCACCCGGCAACGGCGTCATCAAGGTGGTGCGGGCCGCCGACCATGCCGGCACCACGCTGCTGGAAGCCTCGGCGATGGCGATCGACCCGCGCAGCGGCAGCAGCTTGCTGGCCGAAGGCCACGCCCGCTTCGCCTCGCCGCAGGCTGGCCAGCAACTGCAAGTGCAGTTGGGCCGGCTGGGCCGCGCCAGCGTCTGCGCACCCGCCGCGCCGGTGCCCAGCACCCCCGCCTGCCCGAGCACCGCGCCGGCCCCCTGAAACCGAACGGTGCCCGGCACCGGACCCCCCAGTCGGCCGGTTCGGCCGGTGCTTGGCCACCTACCGCACCCGGATCAGCCCTTCCTGCGCCACGCTGGCCACCAGCGCACCATCGCGCGACCACAGGCTGCCGCGGCAAAAGCCCCGCGCACCCGCCAGCGACGGCGAATCGCTCTGGTAGAGCAGCCAGTCGTCGAAGCGGAAATCGCGGTGAAACCACATCGCATGGTCCAGGCTGACGCCTTGGACACCGGGCTGGTTGAAGCTCAGGCCGTGCGGCAACATGGCCACGCGCATCAAGCTCCAGTCACTGGCATAGGCCAGCAGGGCCTGATGCAGCAGCGGGTCGTCGGGCAGCGCATGCGGAGCGCGCAGCCAATGCAGCGCCTGGGCCGGCCGCGGCTCGGGTGTCAGCGGGTCCAGCGGGTCGACCGAGCGCAATTCAACCGGCTGCGGCGTCTGCAGAAACTCGCGCCGACGCTCGGGCATGCGGTGGGCCATCGATTGCTCACGCTGGTGGTCGTCGACCAGGCTCTCGGGCGGCGGCACCTCGGGCATGGTGCCCTGGTGGGCCGGTCCGCCTTCGCGCTTGTGAAACGATGCCGACATGTGGAAGATCGCCTGGCCGTGTTGGATCGCCACCACCCGCCGGGTGGCAAAGCTGGCGCCATCGCGGATGCGATCGACGTCATAGATGATCGGCACGGCCTTGTCACCGGCGCGCAAAAAATAGCCATGCAGCGAATGCACCGACTGGCCGGGGGCCACGGTGCGGGCCGCGGCCATCAGCGCCTGGCCCAGCACCTGGCCGCCAAAAACGGCCGGCGCGCCGATGTCGCGGCTCTGGCCACGGAAGAGCTTGTGCTCCAGCTGCTCCAGCCGCAGCAGGTCGACCAAGCCTTGCAGAGCCTGGGCGGTATTCAGTACAGGAAGGTTCATGGCCTTGATTGTCCGGCGGTTTGTCGCGCCGGGCACAGCCGCCGGGCCGCCACGGCCAGTAAGGTTGCGCAGACCCGATGCACAGCCCCGCTGGGCGTGCTGCGCCAGAATGTCAACGCGATGCCCTACTTTCCGCCCAAGGCCGACCTGCCGCACCTGCACCTGCACCCGCACCTGCACCCGCACCCGCTACCGGACCTGCACCGTGCTGCGACCGGCTTGAACACGGACCGCGAGAACACGCCCGGCTTGCGTACGCCCGGCGTGAACACGAGCCCCGTCGACACGGCCCGGGTGGCGTCCAAGCTCAGCCCGCCCAGCGTCACTGCGCTGCAGGTGCCGCGCGCGGCGGTGTGCCAGCGCATCGCCCAGGCCGGCGCTGTCAAGCTGGTGCTGGTGCGGGCACCAGCGGGCTTCGGCAAGACCACCGCGATGGTGCAGGCCCGTGCGCCGCTGGCCGCCCAAGGCATCGACACCGCCTGGCTGACGCTGGAGCGCACCGACAACGACGTGCCGCGCTTCCTGGCCTGCCTGCGCCAGGCGCTGGCGCCGATCATCGGCGACGCACCGGCCGGCGACGCGCCGCTGGCGCTGGTCGACGCGTTGGCCGCGCAAGCGTCGCCGTTCACGCTGTTCCTCGACGACTTCGAGCTGATCACCGAGCCCGCGGTGCTGGGCCTGGTGCGCGAGATCATCGACCACCTGCCGCGCCGCGGCCAGCTGGTGCTGGGCTCGCGCAACCTGCCCGACCTGGGGCTGGGTCGGCTGCGGGCGGCCGGGCAGTTGCTGGAGATCGATGTCGAGCACCTGCGCTTCAGCCGCAGCGAGACCGAAACCTTCTTCGCGCTGCGCCACGCCAGCGCCGACCAGCGCGCACTGGGCGCCGACCGCAGCCACCTCGACGACCTGCACCGCAAGACCGAAGGCTGGATCGCCGCGCTGTGGCTGGCCTCGATGGCGCTTGAGGCGGTGGTCGCCCGCCAGGGCTCGGTGGCCGATTACATCGCCCAGTTCTCGGGCAGCGACCGGGCGGTGGCCGACTTTCTGGCCGAGGACGTGCTGGCCCGCCAACGGCCCGAAATCCGCGATTTCTTGCTGCGCACCAGCATCCTGCGGCAGTTCAATGCGCCGCTGTGCCAGGCGCTGAACCCGCGCATCGACGCCCGGCGCACGCTGGACCAACTGGACGCCGCCAACCTGTTCATCACGCCGATTGGAAATGGCTCCAGTGGTGGCCCCAACGGTGGCCCCAGCGGTGGGCCGGGCCACCGGCCGGGCAGTGGCAGCGCAGCCGCTGCGGCGCCCGCCGCCCAGCCCGAATGGCGCTACCACAGCCTGTTCGCCGACTTCCTGCGCGCCCAGCTGGCCCGCGAAC
The DNA here is from genome assembly GCA_043749575.1 of Burkholderiaceae bacterium. Taxonomy (GTDB): domain Bacteria; phylum Pseudomonadota; class Gammaproteobacteria; order Burkholderiales; family Burkholderiaceae_C; genus Pseudaquabacterium. The sequence goes on from JAYVDE010000348.1 coordinate 3,436, forward strand.
GGCCCGACGAGCTGGCGCGGCTGCACCTGGCGGCCTCGGGCTGGTATGAATCGCAGGGCCGGCCGGTGCCAGCGATCGACCACGCAATCGAGGGCGGCGACGCGCCGCTGGCGATCGAGCTGCTGGCCGCGCACGCCCTCACCTTTCTCGACCAGGGCCGGATGCGGCTGCTGGCGCGCTGGTTTGCCGCGCTGCCCGCCGCCGCGCTGGCCGACCGGCCGATGCTGCAGGTGGTCTCACTGTGGGCCTGCACCTTGACCCGCGGGCCCTGGGAGGCGATGGAACAGTTGCACCAGTCGGGCTGCGAGCACAGCGCCGACCCCGCGGTGCGCGCCCACGTGCATGCGCTGCAACCGATGCTGCTGGCGATGATGGACCGGGTCGAAGACGCCAACGCCATCGGCCGCGAGCACCTCGCCCGGGTGCCCACCGGCCAGCCTTTTGCCGACAGCGTGCTGTGCAACGCTATGGCCCATGTGCTGGGCGTGCTGGGCGAGCGTGAACAAGCCCAGCGCCTGCTCGACGCCGCCCGCCGCGGCCAGCAAGGCGCGGGCTTCAACCGCATGTACAGCGAATCGGTCGAGGGCCTGCTTGACCTGCAACAAGGCCGGCTGCGCCAGGCCACCGCGCGCTTCCGCCTGGCCTTGGGGCTGGGCACTGGCGGCGCCGGGGCGGGTGGCGCCGGCGGCGGTTACGGCCCGACCCACGGCAATGCCTGGGCCGGCGTGCTCTATGCCGGCGCCGTCTACGAGGCGCACCAGCTGGCGCAGGCCGAACACCTGCTCAACGTCTACCTGCCGCTGGCGCGCGATGTCGGGCTGCCCGACCACATGATCCTCAGCCACAGCATGCGTTCGCGCATCGCCTTCGAACGCGGCGACATCGACGCTGCGCTGCAAACCCTGACCGAGCTGGAATATCTGGGCCACCACCGCCAGCTGCCCCGCGTGGTGGCCAGCGCGCGGCTCGAGCGCGCCCGCGTGCTGGTGCTGCAAGGCCAGGCTGCTGCTGCCGCCCAGGCGCTGGACCGGGCCGACGACGCCAGCGTGTGGCAGCGCGTGGCGCGCCACCAGATGAGCGCACACGACATCGACGACATCGTCATCGGCCGTCTGCGCTGGCAAGTGCAATTTGGCGACGCCGCCGCCGCTGCCCGCCAGGCTGCTTGCGCGGCAGTGGCCGCCCTGGCGGCCGATCGCCAGCGCCGCGCCCTGAAGTTGCAGGTGCTGCAGGCGCTGGCGCTGCAGCGCAGCGGCAGTGCCGCCGATACCGCCGCCGCAGTGGCGTTGATGGTCAAGCTGCTGCAGGTGGCGCAGGCCGAGGGTTTCGTGCGGCTGCTGCTCGACGAAGGCCCGGCCGTGGCCAGCCTGCTGCGCCGCACCCGCGCCGCGCTGCACGAAGGCGCTGGTGGGCGCAGCGACCCGCTGCTCGACGACTGCGTGCAGCGCCTGATCGGCCTGTGTGGCGACGCAGGCCAGCCCGACGAGACCGACGCCCGACCCGCCGCGCTGCCGGCAGCGCC
>JAYVDE010000349.1:0-4955 GCA_043749575.1 Burkholderiaceae bacterium
GTCGGCAATCCCGGATACCGCACGCCGCGCACCTTCGCGTGCGACAAAAGAAAGGTGGCCATCTGCAGGGCACTGTCGCACTGTCGCGCGAGACGCACATCAAGCGTGCCCAACGACCGATGCGCGAGCCACACCTCCATCGGCCCAGGAATCGACCCCATACGCGTACGCCACGTGCGCAGTGCGTCCGCCCACATCGCATCTTTCGCCGCAACGTGGCCGAGTACAACATCGGCGTGACCGGTCATCGCTTTGGTGTCGGACACGACGGCGAAGTCCGCACCCAGTGCAAGCGGCCGCTGCCCGAGCACGGTGGCGGTGGTGTTATCTACGGCAACCAATGCACCCACGTCATGTGCGGCTGCGGAAAGTGCGGCAATGTCGCAGACGTCAAGGCCTGGATTGGTTGGTGACTCGAGCCACAACAATGCGGCACCATCAAGCAGTGCGCGTTGTGCATCGTTCGCGGTCGCGCAGGCTGATCTGGCGCATCTGCTCGCCGAAACCCGGCATCTCCTTGTGCGCCACCGCCAGCGTGGCCTCGGGCGTGACGTCGCGCAGCGCCGGGCCGGTGCCGCCGGTGGTCAGCACCAGGTCGCACTTGGCCTCGTCCACCAGTTCGCAAAGCACAGCACTGATGCCGGCCTGTTCGTCGGGGATCAGCCGGGTCTGCCAACGGATGGGGTTCTTCAGCGCACGCGACAACCAGTCTTGCAGCGCCGGGAGCCCCAAGTCGGGGTAGACACCCGCCGACGCACGGTCGCTGACCGACACCAGGCCGATGGTCACCGGCGGAAAGGGGTTGACCGCATCAGTCATCGTCGTGCCCGCTGTCCTGCGCGCTGTCGTACTCAGTTTCGACGTCATCTTCGACGTCCGCGCCAGCACCGGCACCGGCACCCAGCCAGGGCTTGATGAACTGGAACAGCTCGCGGTAGCCGCGGCCGTTGCGTTGCTCGGGCGCGGCGGCGGCATCCTTGCGGGCGGCGCGGATCAGGCTGCGCAGGCGCTGCAGGTCGCTGCCCGGGAACTCGGCCGCCCAGCGGGTGGCGGCCGCGTCGTCGGCAACCAGTTCATCGCGCCAGCACTCGGTCTGGTGCAGTTTGAGGGTGTCCTTGGCCGAGCCCAGCTTGTAGGCGGACACCGCCTCGCGCAGCGGGGCCTCGTCGGCATGGCGCATCTGCTTGCCGATGTACTGCAGCTGGCGGCGTTTGCCTTCGAAACTGCGGGTGCGCTTGTACTCGGCAATGGCGTCGCGCAGGACCTCGGGCATGACCAGCCCGACCAGCCGGCTGGCCGGCAGTTCGACCAAGTCTTGTCCCAGGTTCTGCAGGTCGTGGGCCTTCTGCTTGCGCAGGGTCTTGCTGGGCCGCTCGGGCACGTAGGCTTGCGGCGTGGGGTTGTCAGGGGCTTGGCTCATGGCCGATGGGGTTCCAGGGGGGATGGCTATCATTGTCGCCCACGTCCGCCAGAGCAAAAACCACCCATGTCCGGTTCCACCACATCCCAGGGCTTTGCCTATCAACGCGATCAGTTTCAGCAACTGATCGACGACACGCTGGCCATCGCCCAGGCCCAAGGCGCCAGCGATGCCGCCGCTGAAGTGAGTGAAGGCGCCGGCTTGTCGGTGTCGGTGCGCATGGGCGAGATCGAGAACGTCGAGCGCAACCGCGACAAGTCGCTGGGCGTCACCGTCTACCTGGGCCAGCGCCACGGCAACGCGAGCACCAGCGATTTTTCGCGCGGCGCGATCGAGCAGACGGTGCGCGCGGCCTACGACATTGCCCGCTTCACCGCCGAAGACGTGGCCGCCGGCCTGCCCGACGCCGAGGACCTGGCCACGCCCGATGTCGCCGGTATCGACCTCGACCTGTTCCACCCCTGGGCGGTCGACGCCGATGCCGCCGCCGCGCTGGCCCGCCGTTGCGAGGACGCGGCCTTTGCCACCAGCCGCCTGATCAGCAACAGCGAGGGCGCTGGCACCTCGGCGCAGCAGTCGCATTTCTGGGCTGGCAACAGCCGGGGTTTTCGAGGCGGCTACGCGAGTTCGCGCCATTCGATCTCGGTCGCGCCGATTGCCGGCAAGGGCGCCCACATGCAGCGCGACGCCTGGTACAGCTCGGAGCGCAACGCGCTGGACCTGGCCTCGCCCGAGGCGGTGGGCCGTTATGCCGCCGAGCGTGCGCTGTCGCGGCTGAAGGGCCGCAAGGTGCCGACCTGCGAGGTGCCCGTGCTGTTCGAGAACACGCTGGCCGCCGGCCTGCTGGGCTCGTTGGTCGGCGCACTCAGTGGCGGCGCGCTGTACCGCCGTGCCACCTTTTTGCTCGACAGCATCGGCACGCCGGTGCTGGCCGACCACCTCGATGTCGACGAAGACCCGCTGCAACGCGGCGGCAAGGCCAGTGCCGCGTTCGACGACGAGGGTGTGCGCACACGCGCCCGGCGGGTGGTCGAGCGCGGCGTGGTGCAGGGTTACTTCCTGTCCAGCTACTCGGCGCGCAAGCTGGGCCTGCAGACCACCGGCCACGCCGGCGGCTCGCACAACCTCTCGCTCAGCAGCCGGCTCACCCGGCCCGGTGACCACCTCGATGAGATGCTGCGCAAGCTGGGCCGCGGCCTGTTTGTCACCGAGCTGATGGGCCAGGGCGTCAACGGCGTCACCGGCGACTATTCGCGGGGTGCCGCCGGCTACTGGGTCGAGGGCGGCCGCATCGTCCACCCGGTGCACGAAGTGACGATCGCCGGCAACCTGAAGGACATGTTGCGCGGCATCGTTGCGCTGGGCGCTGATCGCTATGTCGCGGGCGGCAAGACCGTCGGCTCGATGTTGATCGACCACCTGAAAGTGGCCGGCAGCTGAGCGCCTGAACGCCACTGCGCGGCAGCGCGATGTCGGGGCTTTCACCCCCCGGAACAGCTGTTTTCGCCCCCTAGAATGCAAGTTGATCATTGCAAACTTGCCTAGGAGAACTGCATGGAACGTAGAAATTTTGTTCGGGGCGCCGGCCTGGCTGGCGTGTTGGCTGCGGGTGCCGCGCCGGCCATCGTGCACGCGCAAGCCACTATCCGCTGGCGCTTGGCGTCGAGCTTTCCGAAGTCGCTCGACACCTTGTTTGGCGTCTCCGATGTGTTCGCCAAAAAGGTCTCGGAGATGACCGGTGGCAAGTTCACCATCTCCACCCATGCCGCCGGTGAACTGATGCCCGCCTTCGGCGTGGTCGACGGCGTGCAGAACGGCACGGTCGAATGTGCCAACACTGCGCCGTACTACTTCTTCGGCAAGGACGAGACCTTCGCGCTGGGCTGCGCCATCCCCTTCGGCCTGAACAGCCGCCAGATGACGGCCTGGATGTACGAGGGCAACGGCCTGAAGCTGATGCGTGAGTTCTACAAGGGCTACAACATCATCAACTTCCCGATGGGCAACACCGGTGCCCAGATGGGCGGCTGGTTCCGCAAGGAAGTGAAGTCCCTGGCCGACTTCAAGGGCCTGAAGTTCCGCGTCGGCGGTTTTGCCGGCAAGGTGGTCGAGCGCATCGGCGGCGTGCCGCAAAACATCCCCGGTGGCGAGATTTACCAGGCGCTTGAAAAAGGCACGATCGACGCCGCTGAATGGGTCGGCCCGTACGACGACCAGAAGCTGGGCTTCTACAAGGTGGCCCAGTACTACGCTTATCCGGGCTGGTGGGAAGGTGGCCCGCAGCTGGATCTGTTCGTCAACCAGAAAGCCTATGACGGCTTGTCGTCCGAGTACAAGGCGATCATTGAGGCGGCTTCGGCCTATGCCCACATCGACATGCAGGCCAAGTACGACTACCGCAATGCGTCTTCGCTGAAACAGCTGGTGGCGGGTGGCGCCAAGCTGTTCCCGTTCCCCAAGGATCTGATGGACGCGGCCTTCAAGGAATCACAGGCGCTGTACAGCGAGATCTCGGCCAAGAACCCGCGCTGGAAGAAGGTGTTCGACGACTACGCGGCGTTCCGCAAGGACGCGAACCTGTGGTTCCAGTTCACCGAAGCCAACTTCGACGCATTCATGCAAAAGCAGAAGCTTTGAAGTCCGACGGCGCTGCGGCGCCGTTCTGTCTGATTGGCCAACAAAAAGCCCCGCATGCGGGGCTCTTTTTTCATGTGCTGCTGCGTTTGCAGCCTGTGCGAGATCAAGGTTTCTTGGCGCCGTCACCGTCCTGCTTGATCTGATCCATCAGGTTCTTCATTCGGTCTTCAGCGTCAGCGTCCGGGTTGGGTTCGGGGTCAGTATTGCCTGCTTCTGCCGCACCCTTGCCCATTTGCTGCAGCTGGGTGCTGGCTTTGTCCAGATCAAGCACCACCTCCTTGTCGAGAAAGACGGTCACGGTCTGCGGGAAGAAGATGACGATGCCGACCAGCAACAACTGGATCGCGATGAAAGGGATGGCTCCCATGTAGATGTCGCTCGACTCGACCTTGCGCGGCAGTGCCTTGTTCTTGTACAGGGTGTCTGCGATGCCTCGCAGGTAGAACAGCGCAAACCCGAAGGGCGGGTGCATGAAGCTGGTCTGCATGTTCACGCAAATCATCACGCCAAACCAGATCAGGTCGATGCCCAGCTTGGCCGCCACCGGGGCCAGGAAGGGAATGATGATGAAGGCGATCTCAAAAAAGTCGAGAAAGAAGGCCAGGAAAAAGATGAAGATGTTGACCGCGATCAGGAAGCCTAACTGACCACCTGGCAATCCCGACAGCATATGCTCGATCCAGATGCCGCCGTCCACGCCCTGGAAGACCAGTGAGAACACCCGCGAGCCGATCAGGATGAAGACCACCATTGCCGTCAGGCGCATCGTGCTGAGCAGAGCCTGCTTGAGCAGATCCATTGTCAGGCGCTTGTGCATCCCGGCCAGAATGAAGGCCCCCACCGCGCCCATCGCACCGGCCTCGGTGGGGGTGGCGATCGCCACGCTGATGCCGGGCAA
>JAYVDE010000350.1:0-4942 GCA_043749575.1 Burkholderiaceae bacterium
CTGCCGCGCGCGGATCAAACCGCCGTCGCGGCCCGTCAAGCCCACCGCCTTGCCGCCGGCGGCGTTGATCAGGCCGACGATGTCTTGCTGCACCTCGCCGCCGAGTACCCATTCGACGACTTCCATCGTCTCCTCGTCGGTCACCCGCATGCCCTGGATGAAGGTGCCCTTCTTGCCGATCTTGGCCAGCGCCTCGTCGATCTGCGGGCCGCCGCCGTGGACCACGATCGGGTTCATGCCGACCAGCTTGAGCAGCACCACGTCCTCGGCGAAATCCTGCTGCAGCGCCGGGTCGGTCATCGCATTGCCGCCGTATTTGATGACCAGCGTCTTGCCGTGGAACTTGCGGATGTAGGGCAGCGCCTGGGCCAGGATCTCGGCCTTTTCGCGCGGCGTGATGTGGGCCAGGTCGTTGTCGGCGGCGGGCGGGGCTGGGGGGGCGCTGGAGCTCATGGCCGGTCCTCGGGTGGGTGGTGCGTCGCTGCGGGGATTCAAAGGGCGCTGCGCGTTGGTGCAATGCAGCATTCGGCGCGATTGTAGGAACAAGCGGACCGCTGTCGGCTGGCGTCGCGGGGCAGTCGGCGCGATCACCCCGGCGCGGCTAGCATGCGCGACCCGCCTTTTCCTGGAGCCCACGAGATGCCCAACGCCGCGCCTTTGATCGAGACCCTCGTCAACCACCAGCTGCGCCTGGCCGCCCGCCCGGTGGGCTTGGCCCAGCCCGGCGACTGGCAGCTCGACCACGCGCCAGTGACCGCGCCGGCCGTCGGCGGCCTGCTGGTCCAGGTGCTGGCGCTGTCGCTAGACCCGGCGATGCGCGGCTGGATGAACGAGGGCCGCAGCTACATCGCGCCGGTGGCCATCGGCGAGCTGATGCGCGCCGGCGGCGTCGGCCGGGTGATCGCCTCGCGCCACCCCGGTTTCGCCGTCGGTGACACGGTCAGCGGCCGGATGGGCGCGCAGAACTACCTGTCGCTGGCGGCCGACCAGGTACGCGCCGCCGAGCTGGCCAAGATCGACCTGGGCCTGGGCAACATCACCCAATGGCTCAACGTGCTGGGCATGCCGGGCATGACCGGCTACTTCGGCCTGATGGACGTCGGCCAGCCCAAGCCCGGTGAGACGGTGGTGGTCTCGGGCGCGGCCGGCGCGGTCGGCCAGACGGTGGGCCAGCTGGCCAAATTGAAGGGTTGCCGGGTGGTCGGCATTGCCGGTGGCCCCGCCAAGTGCGACTGGGTGGTCAAGGAACTGGGCTTCGACGCCTGCATCGACTACAAGGCGCCGGCACCTGAAGGCGTTTCGTCGACAAAAGCGCGCTGGAACGCCGTGCGCGAAGGCCTGCGCCAGCACTGCCCCCAGGGCGTTGACATCTACTTCGACAACGTCGGCGGCGAGATCCTCGACAGCGTGCTGGCCAAGATCAACCTGAAGGCCCGCATCATCATCTGCGGCGCCATCAGCCAGTACAACGCCACCAGCGCGGTGGCCGGGCCGAAAAACTACCTGTCGCTGCTGGTCAACCGCGCACGGATGGAAGGCATCGTGGTCTTCGACTATGCCGACCGCTACCCGCAGGCGATCACCGAGCTGGCGGCCTGGCTGAAGGACGGCCGCATGAAGAGCCGCGAAGACGTGGTCAAGGGCGCGGTGGCCGACTTTCCGGCGACGCTGAACAAGCTGTTCTCGGGCGAGAACTTCGGCAAGCTGGTGTTGCAGCTGGCCGACTGAGCAGACCGCGAGGCCGCTCGACGCCGGTGGACGCCGGTGGACGCGCCAGCCGGGCCCGCCGGTCGGGTCAAAACTTCTGTGGCCGCAACACGCCGACGTCGGTGGTGAACACGGTCATCGCGTAATCGTTGAAATAGCGATCGTGCACATGCGCCACGATCGCATCGGCAACGTCGGGCTCGCAGATGATCTCCATCCGGATGCTGCGGTCGGCATCCCAGGCGGCGCTGCGCACGCCGCGGCCGCCACCGCCACGGACATCGCTGATCGTGTAGCCATGGGCGCCCAGGCGCTCGCTGGCGGCCACCAGCTGCGGCTCGAGCACCGCCTCGCAGAGGATCACCAGCAGTTTTTTCGGGTGCATCGTCATCGCGCGCTCCGGTGCAGCAGTTCAGCCAGCTGGACATACAGCGGAATGCCCACCAGCAGGTTGAACGGGAAGGTGATCGCCAGCGCCGCCGTGATCGACAGCGCCGGATTGGCCTCGGGCACGGCCAGGCGCATCGCCGTGGGTGCAGCGATGTAGCTGGCGCTGGCAGCCAGCGTGGCCAGCAGCGCCGTGCCACCCACCGACAGGCCGATCGCCCAGCCCAGACCGGCGCCCAGGCCCGCCGACAACAGCGGCATGCCGATACCGAAGCCGACCAGGAACAGGCCGACCTTGCGCAGCGACCCCAACTGGGCAGCGGCCACCAGGCCCATCTCCAACAGGAACAGGCACAACACGCCCTTGAAGAGCGCGCCGAAGAACGCATCGGTCGGCGCCATCGCCTGCGGCCCCGCCACCCAGCCGATCAGCAGGCCGCCCAGCAGCAGCACGATGCTCTTGCCCAGCAGCACCTCGTGCATCAGCCGGCCCCAGGCCGGCCGCTCGGGGCCGCCGACCCGCGCCAACAGCACGCCCACGAGGATGCCGGGCACCTCCAGCAGCACCAGGAACAAGGGCATGTGGGCTTCGAAGGCGATGCCGCGGCCCTGCAGGAAATTCTGGCCGACGGCGAAGGTCACCACGCTGACCGAACCGTAGTGCGCGGCCATCGACGCCGCGTCGGCGCGGCCCAAGCGGCCCAGCCCCCGCAGCACCGGGAACGCGATCAACGGAATCACCACGCCAAGGCTCATGGCCATCAAGGCCTGCGGCGCCACGGCGGCGAAGGGCTGTTTCGCCAGTTCCACCCCACCCTTCAGGCCGATGGCCAGCAGCAGGTAGATCGACAAGGCGTCGTAGAGCGCGGGCGGCAGCTTCAGGTCTGACTTGGCCAGCCCGGCCACGGCGCCCAGCACGAAGAACAACACAACGGCATCCATGGATCGGGCTGGTCAGTGGCAACGGGGGATAGAACAGCCGGCGGGCAAAGCCGGCGTCGGGACCAGGGCTAGGCAAGTCATGCGATTCAAAAGTGTATCCCGCGCATCATCTGCTGCAGCGCCATCGCCTCGGGCGACAGCTTGGGCTTGTCGCCCTTGCCCTCTTTGCCGCCCTTGGCCGCGTCGCTGTCGGGGAACATGCGAAAGCTCGTGTTCATCACGATCTGCGCCACCTTCGGCGCGGCCGCATGCAGCAGCTGGCCGGCGATGCCCAGCTGGGTGGCGATGCGCACCGGCTTGTAGACGCAGGCCTCGGCGATCAGGTCGGCGGCTTCCTCTGGCGACAAGGTGGGCACGTTTTTGTAGAGCTGCGTCGGCGCGATCATCGGCGTGCGCACCAGCGGCATGTTGATGGTGGTGAAGCTGACACCCTGGTCGGCGTACTCGCTTGACGCACAGCGGGTCCAGGCGTCGAGTGCGGCCTTGCTGGCCACGTAGGCGGAAAAGCGCGGCGCGTTGGTCAGCACGCCGATCGAGCTGATGTTGACGACATGGCCCTTGTGCTTCTTGACCATGCCCGGCAGCAGGCCCATGGTGACGCGCAGGCAGCCGAAGTAGTTCAGGCTCATCGTGCGCTCGAAGTCGTGGAAGCGGTCGTAGCTGTTCTCGATCGCCCGGCGGATCGAACGGCCGGCGTTGTTGATCAGGAAATCGACCCCGCCGTGCTGCGCTTCGAGCGTCTTGCACAACGCGGCGCAGCCGGCCTCGTCGGCGATGTCGACCGCATAGCTGAAGACTTGCGCTGCCGGGCCGCCCTTGGCCTTGACGTGGGCATGGATCTCGGCCACGGCTTCGCGCAACTTGTCCTCGCCGCGGGCGCAGATGACGGTGATGGCGCCGGCCTCGGCAAACTTGGCAGCAGCGGCCAGGCCGATGCCCGACGAGCCGCCGGTCACCAACACCACCTTGCCGGCCACGCTGCCCTTCAGGCTGCGGTCGATCAGCAGGTCGGGGTCGAGGTGGCGCTCCCAGTAATCCCACAGCCGCCAGGCGTAGTCGTTCAGCTTGGGGCATTCAATGCCGCTGCCCTTCAGCGCGGCCAGCATCTCGCGACAGTCATAACGCGTAGGAAAGTTGATGAAGGTGAACAGGTCCTCGGGCAGGCCCAGGTCCGTCATCACCGCGCGGTAGACCCGGCGCACCGGCGCCAGCGCCATCAGCCCCTTCTTCACGCTTTTGGGGATGAAGCCCAGCAGCGCGGCGTTGATGAACAGGTTCATCTTCGGCGCGTGCGCAGCCTTGGCGAAAATGTTGAGCACGTCGCCTACCCGGTAACCCTGGGGGTCGACCAGGTGGAAACATTTGCCGGCCAGCTCGCCCTTGCTGTGCGAGATGTGGTCGAGCGCCTTGACGACAAAGTCGACCGGCACGATGTTGATGCGCCCGCCCTCCAGGCCGATGGCCGGCAGCCACGGCGGCAGCAGCTGGCGCATGCGCTGGATCAGCTTGAAGAAGTAATAGGGTCCGTCGACCTTGTCCATCTCGCCGGTGGTCGAGTCCCCCACCACCAGCGCCGGGCGGTAGACCGTCCACGGCAGCTTGCATTCCTTGCGCACGATTTTCTCGCTCTCGTGCTTGGTCATGAAGTACGGGTGGTCCAGGCCCTCGGCCTCGTCGAACATGTCCTCGCGGAACACCCCTTCGTAGAGGCCGGCGGCGGCAATCGACGAGACATGGTGCAGGTGGCTGGCCTCGATCGCCTTGGCAAACTCGACCAGGTGGCGGGTGCCTTCGACGTTGACGCGCACCTGGCTGTCTTCGTCGGCGCCCAGGTCGTAGACCGCCGCCAGGTGGTAGACGGCGGCGCCCAGCGCCTTCAGCGCCTGGGTGTCGTCGGCCGAGACGC
>JAYVDE010000351.1:0-4941 GCA_043749575.1 Burkholderiaceae bacterium
CCGAAACCCGCTACCTCGACGCCCTGATCGCCGACCTGGAGGCTGCGCTGCCCCAGGTCTGGGGCCGGCCAGTGGTCAGCATCTTCATCGGGGGCGGCACGCCCAGCCTGTTTTCACCCGACGGCATCAATCGGCTGCTGGCCGACATCCGCGCCCGGCTGCCGCTGTTGCCGGGCTGTGAGATCACGATGGAGGCCAACCCCGGCAGCTTCGAGCGCGAGCGCTTCAAGGCCTTCCGCGCGGCGGGCGTGAACCGGCTGTCGGTGGGCGTGCAGAGCTTCGACGATGCGATGCTGGCCAAGCTGGGCCGGGTGCACGACGGCGCGCAGGCGCGGGCGGCACTGGCCGAAGCTGCCGCCGCCTTCGACACCTTCAACCTCGACCTGATGTATGCATTGCCCGGCCAGTCACTGGCGCAATTGCAGGCCGACCTGGACACCGCGCTGTCGTTCAAGCCACCGCACCTGTCGATCTACCACCTGACGGTGGAACCCAACACGCGTTTTGCGCTGGCACCGCCACCCGGCCTGCCCGACGACGACCTGGCCAGCGACATGCTGGACCTGATCACCGCGCGCATGGCCCACGCCGGCCTGCAGCGCTACGAGGTCTCGGCTTTCGCCCGGCCTGGCCACCGCTGCCAGCACAACCTGAACTACTGGCAGTTCGGTGATTACCTGGGGATCGGCGCGGGGGCGCACGGCAAGCTGAGCTACCCGCACCGGGTGATCCGCCAAGTGCGCTGGCGCGAGCCACGGGCCTACATGGATCAGGCGCTGGCCGGCCAGGCGATGAGCAACGACGACGAGGTGGCGCGGGCGCAGCTGCCCTTCGAATACATGCTGAATGCGCTGCGCCTTCGCGAGGGCTTCGCGCTGGCGGATTTTTCGGCCCGCACCGGTCTACCGATCACCGTGATCGCCAAGCCCCTGGCCGAGGCCGAGGCCAAGGGTTTGCTCGAGCGTGATTTCGTTCGCGTCTGGCCGACCGCGCGCGGCTTCGACTTCCTGTCGGACCTGCAGTCGCTGTTTCTGCCGCCTGACTGAGCGCCGGCTGGCGCGTCAAACGCGGTGGATCGCCGCGCCCACGGTGGTGCGCAGCCGCTCGATCAAGGCCGGCGCGATGCGCTGCAGCGCCAGCACCTCGTGTGCTGCGCCGTGGGCGATGGCCTCGCGCGGCATGCCGAAGACGACGCAGCTGGCCTCGTCTTGGCAGAGGTTCCAGCTGCCAGCGTCGCGCATGGCCTTCATCGCCCGGGCGCCGTCGGCGCCCATGCCGGTCAGCATCACGCCCAGCGCGTTCGGCCCCACCACCCTGGCGGCCGAGTCGAACAACACCTCCACGCTGGGCTTGTGGCGGTTGACAGGGTCGCCATCGCGCACCCGGGCCACGTAGTTGGCGCCCGAGCGTTCCACCGACAGGTGCAAGCCGCCCGGCGCGATGTAGGCATGGCCGGGCAGCACGCGGTCACCGTCGACCGCCTCTTTCACCCGGATGCGGCACAGGCCGTCCAGCCGCGCGGCGTAGCTCTTGGTGAAGCCCGGCGGCATGTGCTGGGTGATGACCACCGCCGGCGCGTCGGGCGGCAGGTTCATCAGCACTTCCTTGGTGGCCTCGGTGCCGCCGGTGGACGCGCCGATGAAGATGATCTTCTCGGTCGACAAGCGGCCGATGTGGGCCACCGGCGCCCCTGCCGCCCCCGCCCGCACGCCGCTGCCCGGGGCTGCGTGGCCGGCTGGCGCCGCGGGCTGGGCGGCGGCCGGCAAGCGACGCACGTGCGCGCAGGCGGCGGTGCGCACCTTGTCGGTGATGTCCTCGGCCAGCTGGCGCAGGCCGTCGGCGACGCCGATCTTGGGCTTGGCGACGAAGTCGACCGCGCCCAGTTCCAGCGCCCGCAGCGTCACCTCGGCGCCGCGCTCGGTCAGCGTGCTGACCATCACCACCGGCATCGGCCGCAGCCGCATCAGCTTGCTGAGGAAGTCGATGCCGTCCATGCGCGGCATCTCGATATCGAGCGTGATCACGTCGGGGTTCAGGTTGCGGATCATCTCGCGCGCGACGATCGGATCGCTGGCCGCACCCACGCATTCCATGTCGTTCTGGCGGTTGATGATCTCGGCCAGCAGGCCGCGCACCAGCGCCGAATCGTCCACCACCACCACGCGGGTCTTTGCCATGTACCACCTGTCCTATACAACGTGTCTTGAGAACTTAAAACAGATCGACTGAACCGCCGCCGGTGGCGGTGGGCAAGGCCTTCTGGGCCGCCATGCGGTCTTGCGCCACGAAGGCATCGGCATGGGTCGGCGCCAGTCGCTTGACCATGGCCTTGCCACTGGCCGGCAGAAAACACACCTTGCGCGGGTAGATTTCCAGCACGTCGCGGCTGACGATCGGGATGCGCTCGGTCTGCAGGTAGTCGATCACGAACCGGGTGTTGCGCTCACCGACGTTGATGCTGTTCATGCCGGCGATCACCGCGCCGCCGCCGAAGACCTTGGCCTCCAGCGTGCTGCGCGTGGCGCCGCGCCTCATCAGCTCGTTGATCAGCAGCTCCATCGCGTAGCTGCCGTAGCGGCCCCCGGTTTGGGCGCAATCCTGACCGCTGCCCTCGGGCAGCATGAAGTGGTTCATGCCGCCGATGCGGCGCTCGCGGTCCCACAGGCAGGCGGCGATGCACGAGCCCAGCGTGGTGGTGATCAGCAGGTCTTCGTCGTGCACGAAGTACTCGCCGGGCAGCACCTTGACGGCGTCGTTGCGGAAGTGTGCGTCCCAGAAGAAAAAAGAGGCTTCACCCGGCTTGCGTGGTGTGGCTTTCAGGCGGTCCAGCCGCGCCGAGCCGCCCAGCACCGACAGGCTGGCAGGCTGGGGCACCAAGGCGGCCGGCGCACGCGCCGTGAGGGGTGAGGGCTTCATGGGCGTCATGGGCGGGAAGTCCTTGCTCGCCGGGTTATCGGTCACATGGCGTCGAACTTCAATCGGGCCGGTGTGTCGGCGCGCTGGCCGGGCCGCGTGCTGCAGGCCACGTTCACACCTTCTGGTAGATCGTCTTGCCGCGCAGGCCGAACAGGTCGCGTGCGTCGGTGAAGTTCTCCGAGTGCCCGACATACAGCAGGCCTTGCGGCTTGAGCACCGCATGCATTTGCTGCAGCACCTGGCGCTGGGTGGGGTTGTCGAAATAGATCATCACGTTGCGGCAGAAGATGATGTCGAAGGCCTCGCCCAGCGACCCCCCCGCGGACCCCTGGCGGCTCATCAGGTTGAACGGCCTGAACTCGATCAGCTTGGCCAGCTCGGGCTTGACGCGGATGAAACCGGCGTTGCCCGCCGTGCCGCGCAGAAAGTGCCGCTGCAGCCGTTCAGGCGACAGCCCGCGCGAATCGACGTCGTAGACACCGCGCTGGGCGGTGGCCAGCACTTTGGTGTCGATGTCGCTGGCGACGATGCGCACCGGCGCGTTGGCGCCCAGCGCCTCGACTGCCGTCATCGCGATCGAATAGGGTTCTTCGCCGGTCGAGGCCGCGCTGCACCAGATGCGCAGCGGCCGGCCGGCGCGCGCCAACAGGTCGTCGACCAGGGCGTGGAAGTGGTGGTCTTCGCGAAAAAACGAGGTCAAGTTGGTGGTCAGGCAGTTGATGAACTCCTGCCATTCGGCTTCACCCGAGGGCCCGATGTTGGACTGCAGCCACTGCAGGTAGGCGGCAAACGAGCGGTGGCTGGTGTCACGCAGGCGTCGCGACAGCCGGCTGTAGACCATCGCCTGCTTGCCGGCGTGCAGGCTGATGCCGGCACGCTGGTAGATCAACTCGCGCACCCGGTCGAAGTCGGCAGCGGAAAACGCGAATTCGTGCTCCGGGGCGGGCGAGGCAGACCCGGCGCGGGCGTTGGGCAAAAGCTCGTTCATGGCGGCGGCGGCGTGTGAGGGCGTATCGGGGCGTATGGGGGCATATGGGGGTGTGAGGCGGCGCTGAAGTGTCCTACTGGGACTCGCCGCAGGCCGCTGGGGCATCGCAGCAGACCCCGCTGAGGGTGCTCGCCAGTCTGGCCGTGGCGGGCGCCGCGCAAGCGGCCGAAGAGGGCGGTCAAGGCGGTTCATTTGCTGGGCCGCTGCCCCGGGGGGCGCTGCTAGACTGATTTTGAAACCACGCCATCCCCACCACCGGTCTTCCTTGCACCCTGTGCCCGTAGAACCCGTCGAACCCGCTTGCACCGCCGACCGGCACGACCCGGTGTTGCGCCTCGCATCCGCGTTGGCCCTGCTGCGCCAGGCTGGCCAGGCCGAGCCCAGCGCGCCGGTCGGCTCGCCAGCCTATTTGCAAGCGCTGATCGACCAGTTGGTCGACCTGTCCAGCCGCGATGCGCTGACCGGCCTGGCCAACCGCCGCAGCTTTGAGCTGGCGCTGGCGCGCGAGGTCGATCGGGTGGCCCGGTCGGGCGAATCGGCCCTGGTGCTGATGGTCGACATCGACCACTTCAAGCGTGTCAATGACAGCCACGGCCATGCCGCCGGCGACCTGGTGATCCGCGCCGTGGGCCGGGCACTGACCGACAGCGTGCGGCCGATGGACTTGGTGGCGCGCATCGGCGGCGAGGAGTACGCAGTGCTGCTGCCCAACTGCCCTGCCACCTTTGGCCCGCAGGTGGCCATGCGGGTGCGACAAAAAGTGGCCCGCAGCACCGTGGTGCTGCCCGAGGGCACGCAGCTGGCCGTTACCGTCAGCGTGGGCGGGGCGTTTGCGCCGCAGTGGGTGCGGTCCACGCCCGGCATCTGGCTGCAGCGTGCCGACCTGCAGCTCTACCGTGCCAAGGCCGAAGGGCGCGACCGCGTCTGCCTGGAGTACTCGGCGGCCCATCAGGTCAGCACGCAGGAACGCGCGATGCTGCTGGACAGCCCCCCGATCCGGGATACCGAATGAGCGCTAGCCGAAAACCCAAAACCTG
>JAYVDE010000352.1:0-4940 GCA_043749575.1 Burkholderiaceae bacterium
GGCCCAGTCGCTGCTGTCCACTGAGCCAGCCGAACAGCGCGGCCCACAGCGGCATCGTGAAGCCCAGCACCGCGGCCTGGCCCGACGGGATCATCAGCGCGGCATAGGTGCTGGCGATGTTCCACAGCACCAGGTAGAAGCAGGTGGCCAGCGCCACCGGCGCCCAGTGGCGCCGCGGCACCACCAGCGACTGGCCGCGCAGCCGCGCCACGCCCAGCAACACCACGCCGGCGCCGAACACCGCCACGCTGCGGAAGGTCCAGACCGAGATCTCGCGCACCGCCAGCGGAAACAGCGCCCAGTTGGTGCCCCAGACGAACGTGAGCACGGCCAGCAACAGCAGCGCGCGCGGCGGGATGATGCGGGCGGCTGCGGCGGCGACAGGCGGGGTGGCAACGAGCGCGGTGGCGGCGGGCGCAATAGCGGCGGGCGCGGCGGGCGCGGCGGCAACAGGCGGGGTGGTGGACATGACGGACGCGCGGGTGACCGACGCAAGCTGGGCAGGCGTCGAGTATCGGCCGCTGCCGGCAGCCCGTCGGCCGCCAGCCGGCCGGTTCGGGCCAGCATCGTGCCGCCGCAGCCTGCAAGAACGCAGTCCCGCCCGCGACCGGCCACCCGTGACCCGCGCCCGGTCGGCGGGTGGCGGTGTCGGCCGATCCCTTGGGTCTGACGCTTGCGCGACACCGCCGACTGACAGGCCTGCAACGAGGCCGGTTTGCTGGTCATCCCCCATGGTCGGCAGTCGGCCGGGCTGTTCAGATAGCGGCCACCCCAGCTTGGAGAAGCCGCATGTCCGATGCCCTGTTTGATCCCCGCCGCCGCAGCCTGAGCGCCGGCCTTGGCGCCCTGCTGTGCGCGCCCGGCCTGGCCACGGCCCAGACCGCTGCCGCGCCGCGCTGGAAGCCCGAGCGCCCGATCACGATCTACAACCCGTTCGCGGTCGGCGGCATCACCGACCTGCACATGCGCCTGCTGGGCGAGAAGGTCGGCAAGCTGCTGGGCCAGCAGGTGCTGGTGGAAGCCCGCGCCGGTGCCGCCGGCACGCTGGCCCCGGCCGCGCTGATGAGCGCCAAGCCCGATGGCCACACGCTGGCGGTCTACACCATCAACAGCCTGCGCTACCCGCACTACCAGCCGGTGAACTGGCACCCCACGCGCGATTTCAGCTTCATCACCGGGCTGTCGTCATACACCTTCGCGCTGGTGGTACGGGCCGACTCGCCGTGGAAGACGGTGGAAGACCTGTTCGCCGCCGGTAAGGCCTTCCCCGAGAAACACAGCTTCGGCACCAGCGGCATCGGTGGTTCGGGCCACCTGATGATGATCGAGATCGAGCAGAAGGTCGGCGCGAAGTTCAACCACATTCCCTACAAGGGCGGCGCCGAATGGATGCAGGCGCTGCTGGCCGGGCATATCGACTTCCTGGCCGACGCGTCGCAATGGGGGCCGTTCGTGGACGACGGGCGCTGCCGCATTCTGGCGATGGTGACCGAACAGCGGCTGCCCAAGTACCCCAACGTGCCGACGCTGCGCGAGCGCAACATCGACATCGTGGGCCAGAGCCCCTACGGCCTGGTCGGCCCGAAAGATCTGCCGCCGGCCGTTGTGCAAAGCCTCTACGACGCCTTCAACGAGGCCAACAACGACCCCGCTACGCTGGAACTGCTGGCGCGCTACATCCAGGTGCCCTGGCGCAAGAACCCGGCCGAGTACCGGGCTTTTGCCGAGCAGTACTTCAACAACGTCAAGCCGCTGCTGATCAAGGCCGGGCTGGCCAAGGCCTGAGGACCGATCCAACATGAACCGACGACTTTCCACCCTCGCCCTGCTGCTGGCAGCCGCCGGCCTGGGCCTCACCGCCTTGCCGGCCGCCGCCCAGCCCTGGCCGACCAAACCGATCCGCATCGTGCTGCAGTTTCCGCCCGGCGGCGCTACCGATTCAGTGGCCCGCATCCTGGCGCAATCGATGTCGGCCACGCTGGGCCAGCCGGTGCTGGTGGACAACCGGCCGGGTGCCGATGGCGCCATCGCCGGCGATTTTGTGGCCCGCGCCGAGCCCGACGGCCACACCTTCTTCCTGGCCAGCAACACGCCGATGATGCAGGTGCCCTTGCTCAAGAAGCACCCACCCTACGACCCGGTCAAGAGCTTCACGCCGGTCTCACTGGTCGGCCGTTATGTCTACGTGATGGTCAGCACGCCCGCGCTGCCGGCCAGCAACGTGGCCGAGCTGCTGGCCTACGCCCGCGCCAACCCGGGCAAGCTGGGCTACGGTAGCTACAGCGGCGTGACCCAGCTGATGCACAGCCAGCTCAAGCTGATGAAGGTCGACACCACGCTGGTGCCCTACAAGGGCGAGGCGCCGACGGTGACCGACATCCTCGGCAACCACGTGCAGTTCACCTTCGCCACGCCGGCCAGCACGCTGGGTCACATCAAAGAGGGCAAGCTGCGCGCGCTGGCGGTGCTGCTGCCAACCCGCTCTTCGCTGCTGCCCAACGTGCCCACCGGCGCCGAGGCCGGCCTGCCGCCCTTCACCGCCGGCACTTGGGCGGCGCTGTTCGGCCCGGCCAAACTGCCGCCCGAGATCACCCAGCGCATGAACCGCGAACTGATCGCCGCGATGCAGCGCCCCGACGTGCGCGACAAGATCGCCGCGCTGGGTTTCGAGCTGGGCGGCTCCACCCCCGACGAGATGGCCGTTTTTCTGCAAGACCAGCTGCAGGCCTGGGGCCGCGCCTTTCGCGACGCCGGCATGACGGCGGAGTAACGGCGGAGTAACCGCGGAATAGCGGCGGGATCACGCGGGCATAACGCCGGAACAAGGCCCGCGCCCCGCCACGCCCTCAGGGCCGGGACAGCACACGCTTGAGCAGGTCGGTACCGACGCCCAGTGCCAGCCGCGCGGCCGTCGGGGGCCGGCGGGCCGGATCAAACCGCGGTCGTGCAACTGAAGGCCGACCTGGCTGGCCTTGCCACAGCGTGGCCGTCATGCTGCAGTCCTGCGCCAGCGCGCCGACGTCGAAGCAGACAGGGATGCCGGCCTTCGCCGCCAGTGAGGGCGTGCCGTCGCGGATCGGCTGCTCGGCCGATCCAGCACCGCGCCGCGCCGCACCGCATCACCATGCCGCAGATCGTCGCCAGGCGCAGCGGGATCGATGGCGCGCAACGGCCCGCCCGCAGACCGCGATTTCTCAGCCGATCCAGACCTCCCCCGCCGGGCGTCGAGAACTCCCGACGGGGCCGCGTAGGGCGTTGCCGACGCCATCGCCATAAGCCCGCTTTTTGGGGCCGCTGTTTGCCATACAGCCGGCGCAGCACGCGTCCGATAGTCCTGCCACCGGCCGCCTGATGGCTGAGACCCCTATCGACGCACCGACGCATGAACTCCATCGCAGCCTTCTCTCAGACGCCGACACCGGCGCACACCCCGCCCTGGTGGCGTCGCTGGCTGGGCGCCCGCCCGGCGCGGGCCGCCACCATCGACGACCAGGTGCTGGCCGATTTCCAGGCCCGCATGGCCGACGCTGCGCGGCTGTGGACCGGCCACGTCGGCACGGCACAGTCGCAGATGGGCGAGGCCATCAACCAGTTGCTGGGCGGCTTCAACCAGATCCTGTCGGAGCTGGACCACATCGTCGGCGCGCCTGACCCACACGCGGCAGCCGCGGCCGGCGCCAGCATCGACGAGCGCGCCGCCGTACTGGCGCAATGCGAGGCGCGCTTGCTGGGCTTGCTGCAGTGCCTGGAGAGCTTCGTGCGGTCGCGCGACATGGTGCTGGGCTCGGTGCGCTCGCTGTCGACCGCGTCGGTCAGCCCGCGCGACATGGCCGAGGACGTCGGCAAGCTGGCCCGCCAGACCAATTTGCTGTCGATCAACGCGGCGATCGAGGCCGCCCGCGCCGGTGATTCGGGCCGCGGCTTCGCGGTGGTGGCCAGCGAGGTGCGGCGCTTGTCCAACGAATCGGGCAACACCGGGCGGCGCATCGGCGAGCAGGTCGAGCAGTTCGGCAGCCAGATGCAATCGGCGCTGGCCCAGGCCGACGAACAGGCGGTGCAAGGCGCCAGCTCGATCCAGGCCTCGGCGACGACCATTCGCGAGGTGGTGGCCGATGTCGACGGCGCGGTGTCGCAGCTGCACGCCCGCGCCTGCGATCTGCGGGCCCGCGGCGAGCTCGTCAAGTCCCAGGTCCAGCAACTGATGCTGGCCTTCCAGTTTCAGGACCGGGTCAACCAGATTCTCGACCAGGTCAACACCTCCATTGGCAGCGCGATGGCGCGGCTGCAAACCGCGCTGGCCGAGGGCCGCGCGCCCGCCGCCGCCGAGTGGGCCGCGCTGCTGAGCGTGGGCTACACCACCGCCGAGCAGCATGCGGCGGCCAGTGGCAGCGGCTCGCTCAAGGCCACCCACACGGCGGCCAGCAGCAGCACCGAAACCACCTTCTTCTGATGCACCCCCCAGGACGACACGCGACATGGCCAAAACAATCCTGATCGTCGACGACTCGAGCTCGCTGCGCACGGTGGTGAAGATCGCCCTGGTGCGCGCCGGCTACGACGTGATCGAAGCGGTCGACGGCAAGGACGGCCTGGTTCAGCTCGACAAGGCTGGCAAAGTGAACCTGATCATCAGCGACGTGAACATGCCCAACATGGACGGCATCACCTTCGTCGGCCAGGTCAAGCAGCACCCGCGCCACCGCTTCACCCCGGTGATCATGCTGACCACCGAAGGCCAGTCCGACAAGAAGGAGCAGGGCCGCGCCGCCGGCGCCAAGGCCTGGATCGTCAAACCCTTCAATCCACCGCAGTTGCTGGACGCGGTGTCCAAGCTGATCCTGCCCTATTGATCCGGCCCTGTGAAGTCTCAAGCCGCATAACGCACACGGCGGTCTTGAAAGTAGCTGATCACGCGCTCTGGAGTTCGTTCCAGCATGAGC
>JAYVDE010000353.1:0-12751 GCA_043749575.1 Burkholderiaceae bacterium
TCTCTGGCCACTTGGCGAAGCTGAACTTCACCTGCACGCCGATGGCGGTCATGTTCTTCTGCCACAGCTCGTCGAGCTGGCGCTCGAACGAATCTGGCATGCTGCGCCGCAGCAGCAGCAGCGGCTGGCCGTCGGGCTGCTCGCGCCAGCCGTCGCCATCGCGGTCGACATAGCCCGCCAGGTCCAGCAACGCACGCGCCTTGGCCAGGCTGAACTCACCCATCTCGCTGCGGTAGGCCGGGTCGTAGCCGGTGGTGTGCGGCACCGCGGGTGATTGCGCCGGGATCGCCTGGCCGCGCCGCGCCAGCGCAATCTCGCGCGGTATGTCGACCGCCAGGTTCAAGGCCCGACGCAGCGCGATCTTGGCGGGCGTGTAGCCGCCGATCACCGGGTCTTCCATGTTGTAGACGGTCAGCACGCCCTCGGGCCCGACGGTGCGAAAGCCACGCAGGCCCTGCTTGGCCAGGTTGGGCGCCAATTGGCCGCCGGGCATCGCGAGGTTGGCAAATTCCTCGGGCATGCGGTCGATCAGGTCTTGCTGGCGGTTCAGGAACGACAGCCAGCGCGGCTGCTGCTCCTCGATGATCGCCACCACCACCCGGTCGACCATCGGCAGGCGCCGGCCCTTGAACCGCGCCAGCAGCGCCTGGCCCTCGGCATCGCCCGGTGCGGGCTCGGCCTCGTCTTCGTAGTGGCGCAGGCGGTAGGCGGGGTTGCGCTCCAGCACGATCTCCGAACTGCGCCGCCAGGCCCCCAGCCGGAACGCGCCAGTGCCCACCGGGTGCTGCATGATCTTGTCGCCGTAGAACTCGACCACCTCGCGCGCCACCGCGCCCAGCGCGCCGTTGTCGGCCAGCGATTCCACCAGGCGCGGCCGCGGCTCGGCCACTTCCAGTTGCAGGGTGTAGCGGTCGATGGCGTGCAGGCCGGGCAACTCGCGGTCGTAGTCGAAGGGCGTGCGCTGCGTCAGCGCCTGTTGGCGCACGGCGGCCAGGCCGACCAGGCCCAGCTCTTCGATCGTGCTCCAGCCGGGTGATTGGGTGGCCGGGTCGGCAAAGCGTTTGATGGCGTAGACATAGTCCTGCGCCACCAGCTCGCGGCCCTGGCCGGGCGCGGCAGCGTGCTGGAAGGCCGGGTCGTCGCTGAAATGGATGCCGGGCCGCAGCCGGATCGTGAAGCGGCGAAAGTCGGCCGAGACCTCGGGCAGCGCCAGCGCCGTCAGCGGCTTGATCTTGACCGGCCGCGCCAGGTGGTCGTAGAAGTACAGCGCCTCAAAAACGTGGCCGGTGATGATGCGTGAGTACAGGTCGGAGATGCGCGCCGGGTCGAAGCCGGTCTCGGCAACGCGAAAGGCATAACGCAGCGTGCGCGGCGCGGCCGCGGGCTCGTCGGCGGCGGCCCAGCTGGCGCCGGGGGCCAGCAACAGGGCGGCGGCCAGCGTGGTGGCCAGCGCAGTGGCCAGGGTTGCGGCCAGGGCCGTTGCCCAGCCAGGTTTCAGCCACGGGGTCGGCCGCGACGCCAAGGCCTTGGTCGTGCCGACAGCGTTGCCGGCGGCGTTGCGGGCAGCGTTGCAGGCGGCGTTGCAGAGAGTCATCACCCGCGCAGTCTAGACTCGCCGGCTGCACACCGCGGGCATGTTGGCCACGCCGGGGGTGGCCGAAAACCCATTCTTCCGGAGCTCCGCCGCCGATGCTGGCCTACGTGATCAAACGCCTGTGGCAGATGGTGCCCACGCTGTTCGGCGTGGTCGGGCTGGTGTTCGTGCTGTTCCACTTTTTCGGCAGCGACCCCAGCGTGATCCTGGCCGGCCAGAACGCCACACCCGAGCAGATCGCCGCCATCCGCCAGCAGCTGGGGCTGGACCAGCCGGCGTGGCTGCAGTTCGGCATCTTCCTCAAGCAGATCGCCACCTTCGACTGGGGCCGCAGCTGGGCCACCAACGAGCCGGTGGTCCAGCTGTTTGCCAGCCGCATGCCGGCCACGCTGACGGTGATGCTGCCGATCCTGCTGCTCGACACGCTGCTGGCGGTGCCGATCGCGCTGGGCGTGGCCTATTTGCGCGGCTCGCTGACCGACCGGCTGCTGATGGTCGCCACCACGGTGGCGCTGTCGATCAGCTTCCTGGTCTACGTGATCGTCGGCCAATATGTCTTCGGCTTTCAGCTGGGCTGGTTCCCGGTGCAGGGCTGGAGCGACAGCGTGGCGCAGAACCTGCTGCAGTACGCGCCGCTGCCGGTGCTGCTGGCGGTGTTGGTGGGGGTGTCGCCGCAGACCCGGCTGTACCGCAGCTTCTTCCTCGACGAGCTGCGCCACGACTACGTGCGCACCGCCCGCGCCAAGGGCCTGACCGAGCCGACCGTGCTCTTCAAGCATGTGTTGCGCAACGCGATGATCCCGATCCTGACCAACGTCAGCCTGGCGCTGCCGGGCATCTTCGTCGGCTCGTTCCTGATCGAGGTGTTCTTCTCGATCCCGGGCCTGGGCCGCGAGGTGCTGCTGGCGGTCAACCGCAGCGACTACCCGGTGATCCAGGCGGCCACCGTCTACTTGGCGATGATCACGATGCTGATCAACCTGGCCACCGACCTGCTCTACACCTGGGTCGATCCGCGGGTGGTCTTGCGGTGAGCGCGGTCTTGATCGCGACGGCGGTGGCGCCGGCGCAGCGGTCGGCAGGCGTCTGGCGCACCGCGTGGCGGCGCTTCAAGGGCGACCGCGTCGGCATGGTGTCGCTGCTCGTCGTGCTCGGTTTCCTGGTGTTGATCGCCGCGGCGGCGACCGGCTTGGTCGCCAGCCAGTGGCAACGCGAGCTGGCCGTGCCGAACGCGCCGCCCACGCTGCTGGGCGGGCGCGCCGGTGAAGACGCCGGCACGATGGCCGGCGCCGAAAGCCTGTCCGCGCCCCGCGTCGACCTGGCCGACATCGACCCGCTGACGCCGCGTTATGCCGAATGGGCCGCACGCGCCGCCCAGCTGCAGACCGCCGAGACGGTCAAGGCCGACACGCTGCCGCTGGGCGCCGACCGGTTGGGCCGCGACGTGCTGGCCAAGGCGATCAAGGGCACCGAGGTGTCGGTGTTCGTCGGTGTGCTGGCCGCGCTGCTGGCCACCGTGATCGGCACCGTGCTGGGCGCACTGGCCGGTTTTTTCGGCGGCAAGGTCGGTGATTTTCTGGAGTGGCTCTACAACGTCTTCACCGCCGTGCCCGACATCTTGCTGATCTTCGCCTTCGCCGCCGTGCTGGGCCGCGGTGTCGACACGGTGGTGCTGATCCTCGGCCTGACCGGCTGGACCGGCCTGTACCGCCAGGTGCGCGCCGAGTTCATCAAGCACCGCGGCCGCGAATACGTGCGCGCGGCCGAGGCCATCGGCGCGGGCACCGGCAGCCGCATGTTTCGCCACATCCTGCCCAATGTCAGCCACGTGATCCTGGTGCGCATGAGCCTGCTGGTGGTCGGCTTCATCAAGAGCGAGGTGATCCTCTCGTACCTGGGCCTGGGCGTGCCGATCGACCAGGTCAGCTGGGGCACGATGCTGGCCGAGGCGCAGGGCGAATTGCTGCTCGGCCACTGGTGGCAGCTGGCCACCGCCACCGCGTTCATGGCGGTCTTCGTCACCGCGTTTTCGCTGCTGGCTGATGGCTGGCGTGATGCGCTCGACCCCAAGCTGCGCGGTGCCGAATGAGCCTGCTGAGCATCCAGAACCTGCAAGTCAGCTTCCGCCTCGGCGAACGCGGCGCCAAGACGGTGGTGCCCGCCGTCAAGGGCATCAGTTTGGACATTGCCGAGAACACCACGCTGGCGCTGGTCGGCGAATCGGGCTCGGGCAAGAGCGTCACCGCGATGGCCATCCTGAACCTGCTGCCCGACAACGCGCAGCGCTCGGGCGCCATCCTGTGGCAAGGCCGTGACCTGGTGCGCGCCAGCCGGCGCGAGTTGCAGGCACTGCGCGGCCGCGAGATCGCCTGTGTCTTCCAAGACCCGATGAGCTCGCTGAACCCGGTGTTGAGCGTCGGCACGCAGTTGATCGAACCACTGATCAAGCACCTGGGCCTGGGCCGCCGCGCGGCGCTGGCGCGCGCCGAGGCACTGCTGCACGAAACCGGCCTGGCCGAGCCCAAGCGCCGGCTGGCGGCCTACCCGCACGAGCTGTCGGGCGGCCAGCAACAGCGGGTGATGATCGCGATGGCACTGGCCTGCGAGCCCAAGCTGCTGATCGCCGACGAGCCGACCACCGCGCTGGACGTGACGATCCAGCGCCAGATCCTGGCGCTGATCGCCCGGCTGAAGGACCGGCTGCGCATGAGCGTGCTGTTCATCAGCCACGACTTGGGGCTGGTTGGCGAGATCGCCGACCAAGTGGTGGTAATGCGCCACGGCATGCTGCGCGAGCAAGGCGCGGTGGCGCAGATCTTCAGCGCGCCGCAAGACCCCTACACCCGCGCACTGCTGGCCTGCCGGCCCAGCTTGAGCGACCCGCCGGCACGGCTGGTGGTGATCGACGAGCAGCGCGCGGATGACGCCGCCGAGCCCCGCGCCCAGCCGCCCGCCCCGGCCAAAGACCCCGCCGCCCCGGTGCTGCTGGAGGTGCGCGCGCTGGCCAAGAGCTTTTTCCTCAAGCAAAGCCTGTTCGGCCGCCGCGAGTTCAAGGCGGTGCAGGGCGTCAGCTTCACCTTGAAGCGCGGCCACACCCTGGGCGTGGTCGGTGAATCGGGCTCGGGCAAGACGACGATGGGCCTCACGCTGCTGCGCCTGCTGGAACCCACCGGCGGCGAGGTTTTTTTCGACGGCCAGAACCTGCTGACGCTGAACGACCGCGACCGCCAGCGGATGCGCCGGCGCATCCAGATCGTTTTCCAGAACCCCTACGCCAGCCTGAACCCGCGTTTCACCATCGCCCAGACCCTGGTCGAGCCGATGGCCATCCACCGCATCGGCGCCGACACCGCCGAGCGCGAAGCACGCGCCCGCGCGCTGCTGGTCAAGGTGGGGCTGGGGCCCGAGGCGATGGCCCGCTACCCGCATGAGTTTTCCGGTGGCCAGCGCCAGCGCGTGGCGATTGCCCGCTGCCTGACGCTGAACCCCGAGGTGCTGGTGCTCGACGAGGCGGTCAGCGCGCTCGATGTCAGCGTGCAGGCCCAGGTGCTGAACCTGCTGCGCGACCTGCAGGACGAGCTGGGCCTGTCCTACGTCTTCATCAGCCACGACCTGGCGGTGGTGCGCTTCATCAGCGACGAGGTGCTGGTGATGAAGGACGGCCAGGTGGTCGAGCAGGCCAGCGCGGCGCAGATCCTGGCCGCACCGCAGCACGACTACACCCGCCGGCTGCTGGCCGCGGTGCCGCGGGGCTGGGTGGCACCGGTTTGCTGAAGCAGCGCCGGTCACGGGCCGCTGCGGCCGGGGCACACTAACGACCCCGATCAACCCCGATCAACCCCGGTCGGCCAGGTCGGCCAGGTCGGGCCGGTCGGCAGCCACCGGCAGCCCCAGAACCCCGCAGGAGATCCCGCCCATGAACCCCCTTCGTCGCCGCACCGTCCAGGCCGCCCTGTCCGGCGCGCTTGTCCTGGGCGCCACCGCGCTGCTGCCGGTCACCGCCGCCGCGCAGGCCGCCTGGCCGGCCAAGCCGGTGCGCATCGTCGTGCCCTTCGCCGCGGGCGGCACCACCGACATCCTGGCCCGCGCACTGGCGCCCGAGCTGCAGAAGGCCTTTGGCCAGCCTTTCATCGTCGACAACAAGCCCGGCGCGGGTGGCAACAACGGCGCGGCCGAAGTGGCCAAGGCGGCCAACGACGGCTACACGATCCTGATGGGCACGGTGGGCACCCACGCCATCAACGCCGCGCTCTACCCGAAGATGCCGTTCGACCCGGTGAAGGATTTCGCGCCGATCACGCTGGTGGCCGGCGTGCCCAATGTGCTGGTGCTGAACCCGAAGTTCGCCGAAAAGCACAACATCAACAGCGTCGCCGACCTGGTGCGAGCGGCCAAGACCAACCCGGGCAAGTTCAACATGGCCAGCTCGGGCAACGGCACCTCGATCCACCTCGCCGGCGAGTTGTTCAAGAGCATGACCGGCAGCTACATGGTCCACTTTCCGTACCGCGGCTCGGGCCCGGCGCTGATCGACCTGATTGGCGGCAGCATGGACTTGATGTTCGACAACCTGCCCTCGGCGCTGCCCCACATCAAGGCCGGCAAACTCAAGGCGCTGGGCGTGACCAGCGCCAAGCGCTCGGATGCGGTCGACCTGCCCACCATCGCCGAGGCTGGCGGCGCCTCGTTGAAGGGTTACGACGCCAGTTCGTGGTTTGGCCTGATGGCGCCGGCCGGCACCGCGCCCGACACCGTGTTGCGGCTGCAGCAAGAAACCGCCAAAGCCCTGGCCAGTCCGGCGCTGAAGGAGCGGCTGCTGGCCCAGGGCGCGATCCCCGGCGGCATGAGCAGCGCTGACTTCGTCAAGTTCATCGCCGCCGAGACCACCAAGTGGGCGGCGGTGGTGAAAACCGCCAACGCCAAGGTGGACTGAGTGCGGCCGGGCCGGCGCGCTGCAGGGTAGCGCGCGGCGGCCAACCCCGCGGCGGCCGCCCGCCACGCACCGCCTTGCCGCGGCTTGAGGGCAACGCTGAAAAAGTCCCTCGCGGCGCGGTCAGCATGGCCTTAGTGCGTCATCCAGATCACCGATTTGCGCGAGCCCACCCAGCGCTCGTACGAGGCCGCGTAGATCTCCTCGACCCGGTTGCGCTTGACCTTGAAGGTCGGCGTGATGAAGCCGTTGTCCACCGTCCAGGGCTCGGTGACCAGCACCACACAGTCCAGCTGCTCGTGCGGGTCCAGCGTGTCGTTGACGGCCTTGAGGTGGGCGCTGAGCGAGGCCTCCAGCGCGGCCCGGCCCACCGTGTCGCCGGCTTGGCGCCCGGCATCGGGGTTGAGCATCAGGATGGCCAGTGGCTGGCCCAGGTTGGCGCCGGTCACGCAACAGGCCTCGACCGCGGGGTGCATCACCAGCCGGTCCTCGATCGGCGCGGGCGCCACGTACTTGCCCTTGCTGGTCTTGAACAGGTCTTTGACCCGGCCAGTGATCTTCAGGTTGCCCTCGGCGTCGATCGAACCCTTGTCGCCGGTGTGCAGCCAGCCATCGGGCGTGAAGGCCTCGCGGGTCAGCTCGGGCTCTTTGTAATAGCCCAGCATCAGGCCATGGCTGCGGACCAAGATTTCGCCGTTGGCCGGGTCGAGCCGGCATTCAACACCCTCATAGGGCTGGCCCACCGTGCCGGGGCGTTGCACGCCGGGCAGCGTGGCGTGCGAGACGCCGCAGTTCTCGGTCATGCCGTAGACCTCGACGATCGGCAGACCCAGCCGCTCGTACCAGTTCAGCAGCGCGGGCGGCATCGGCGCGGCACCGCCGGCGGCGAAGCTGCATTGGTCCAGGCCCAGCGCAGTCTTGATCTTTTTGCGCACGATGTTGTTGAGGATCGGGATCTTCAGCAGCCGCGCCAGCTTGGCCGGCGGCATCTTGGCCGACACACCCTGCTGAAACTTCACCCACAGCCGCGGCACCGAGAAGAACACCGTCGGCCGGGCGCGCTGCAAGTCCTGCGCAAAGGTGTCCAGGCTGTCGGCGAAGAAGACATGCATGCCGGTCTGCAGCAGGCCGTGCTCGACCAGCGCACGCTCGGCCACGTGCGACAGCGGCAGGTAGCTCAGCATGCGGGCGTTTTCATCGATCGCCCTGACCCGGTTCAGCCCGGCCGCTATCGACCAGGCGAAGGTGGCGAAGCTGTGCATCACGCCCTTGGGCGCGCCGGTGGTGCCCGAGGTGTACATGATGGTCGCCAGCTCGTCGCCGTCGCGCAGCGGGTTGCCGGCCAGCGGCTGGGTGCGCTGCTGGATCGCGTCCCAGTCGTCGCAGTGTCCAGCCGCACCGCCCGGCATCTCGGCCAGCGGCGGCGCCAGCGGCATGCGGATGCAGCGCAGCCCGGGTGGCACGCCGGCTTTCATGCCGGCCCAGCCGTCGAGCTTGCCGATGAACAGCAAACGGGCCTCGCTGTGGCTGAGGATCTGGCGGATGGTCTCGGCCGCCAGCGTCGGGTAGAGCGGCACCGACACGCCGCCGGCCAGCCAGATCGCGAAGTCGGCCATCAGCCACCAGGCGGTGTTCTTCGAGATCAGCGCCACCCGGTCGCCCGGCTGCAGCCCCTGCGCCAGCAGGTGGGCGGCCATGCGTCGGCTCTGGTCCATCACCTGAGCCCAGGTGAAATCCTGCATCGCACCGCCTCCCGTCGGCTGGGTCAGCACCACGCGCGAAGGCGCGGCCTGCTCCCAGTGGTAGAGGCGCTGCAGGGCCAGCTTGGATACATCCACGGGAACATGACGCATGGCAAAACCCCTTCTTCGCGGCGCAGCAGCCGCAATGGCAACGGGGGCGAGCGTAGCCGCGCGCGAACGGGCTGCCCACGAGGGGTTTCGCTGACAGGGTGGCAGCGGCGCGGGCCGCAGCGGCGGGCCCGGGTGCGGCTCAGCCGCGGCCGTGGGCCTCGGCGGCTTGCAGCTGCTCGAGCAGCCGGCGGGCGGCGCGCAGCACCAGCATGGCGTCGAGGTCGGCCTGCGGCGCGATCTGCGGCACCACGTCGTCGATCGACGGTGGCACGCTCATCATCGCCGCGGCCACCGCCGACAGCGCCAGCACCGAGCGCCGGGCCGGTGGCACCGGCAGCTCCAGCAGGCCCTGGGCCACCACGTGGTGGCGCACGCTGGCCACGGCGTCGGGCCCCAGGCCCCAGCTTTCGCACAGCGCCGCGCCCAGCGCATCGTGGCTGACGCCGAAGCCGGTGTGCTCCAGCTGGCAGAGGTCGGCATCGGTGTCGGCGGCACGCAGCATCGCGCGGTAGTGGCCGCTCGCATGGCGGAACAGCACCGCCTTGCCACATTCCTCGAACAGCCCGGCCGAGTGCGCCGCCCAGGCGTCGAGGCCCAGGGCCTGGGCCAGGCGGCCCATCACCAGGCCACGGTGTGCGGCGCGCGACCAGATCAAGTCCAGCTCGGCGGCGGGCGGAAAGGCCGCCCGCAGACCCATCTCGAAGGTGATGCCGGCAACCTCGCGGGTGCCCAGGTAGGTGATCGCCTGCTGCACGCTCTGCACCCGGCCGGCCAGGCCGTAGAGCGACGAGTTGACCGCCTTCATCACCGCGGCGGCCAGCGCCATGTCGGATTCAACCAAGGCCGCGATGGCCTGCTGGTTGACCTCGTCCTCGGCCAGCAGCAGCGACAGCTTGACCAGCGAGTCGGGCTGCGACGGGATGTCGATCTCTAAGGTGCGCAGTTGCGGGTCGACAGACATGATGTTGGGACGGCCGCCAAGCGCGGCCGGCAGGTGGGCCGGACAAGCGCAGAGACTAGCCGCCCGGCCCGCCGCCAAAGCTGCGAATCGACCGGTGGCGACCGGGCTTCTCAGCGGCTGCTCACTGGCGGATCGGCGGGGGGATCGGCGGACCCCAAAAAAAACGCCAGGCACGGAGCCTGGCGTCGATGAATGGGGAACTGCCGTGCTGGCGCTGTTTTGACTTGTTGCGCCCGGTCAGTCACCGGCCTGTTGTGGTCTTGTCCAAGTCTCCTCAGCCCCCAGGCCCTCGCAGCCCAAAACTGGCCGGCCGCGAACGCCGAGTGGCCGCAATGTAGGCAGTGCACTGCCGGCCGTCACCCGGGACTTGCCCTTGTTTCAGCAGGCCCGCCACAGCTTGGCCGAACTTGCCGCCGTGACAGCGGCTGGTCCGCGGGGCGGGGCGGGGCGGGATGAGCTCAGCGCCGCGCCGCCGCCCGCAGCCATTCAGCGGCCCGCTCAGCGATCATCAGCGTGGGCGCGTTGGTATTGCCGCTGGTGATGTGCGGCATCACGCTGGCGTCGGCGATGCGCAGACCGACCACGCCGCGCACCCGCAACTCAGGGTCGACCACCGCCAGCGGGTCGCCTGCCGCGCCCATGCGGCAGGTGCCCACCGGGTGGAAGATGGTGGTGCCGATGTCGCCGGCCAGCCGGGCCAGTTCGTCGTCGGTCTGGAACTGCACGCCGGGCTTGACCTCCTTGGGGCGGTACTTGGCCAGCGCCGGCATCGCGGCGATGCGGCGGGTCAGGCGCAGTGAATCGGCGGCGACCCGGCGGTCGGCCTCGGTCGACAGGTAGTTGGCGGCGATGGCCGGGGCGTCCTCGGGCCGCGGCGAGCGGATGCGCACGCTGCCGCGCGAGCTGGGGTTGAGGTTGCAGACGCTGGCGGTGAAGGCGTTGTAGCGGTGCAGCGGCTCGCCAAAGGCGTCCAGGCTGAGCGGCTGCACGTGGAACTCGACGTTCGGATGTTCGTGACCCGGGCCAGAGCGGGTGAAGCAACCCAGCTGCGACGGCGCCATGCTCATCGGCCCGCTGCGGCGCAGCAGGTATTCCAGCCCGATCAAACCCTTGCCGAACAGCGAATTGGCCATCGTGTTGAGCGTCTTGACGCCCTGCACCTCGAACACCGCGCGGATCTGCAAATGGTCTTGCAGGTTCTCGCCGACGCCGGGCAGCTCGTGTGCCAGCGCGATGCCGTGCTGCTGCAGCAGCGCGCCCGGGCCGATGCCCGAGAGCTGCAGGATCTGCGGCGTGCCGACCGCGCCGGCGGCCATCACCACCTCGCCACCCTCGGCCAGGCGGGCCAGCAGCGGCGCGCCGTGCTGGTGGCGATGGCCCTCGGGGCGCACCTCGACCCCGGTGATGCGCAGGCCGTTGTCCTCGCGCGTGCTGAGCAGCCTTGTCACCTGCGCGCCGGTCCAGACCTGCAGGTTGGGCCGGTGCTGCACCGGCCGCAGAAACGCCTTGGTGGCGTTCCAGCGCACGCCTTTGCGCTGGTTGACCTCGAAGTAACCCACGCCCTCGTTGCTGCCGCGGTTGAAGTCGTCGGTGGCGGGGATGCCCGCTTCTTGCGCGGCGGCCGAAAACGCGTCGAGGATCTCCCAGGACAAGCGTTGTTTCTCGACCCGCCATTCACCGCCCGAGCGATGACCGGTGGGGTCGAAACCGTCGGCGCCATGGGCCTGGCTGGCGCCGCGCCAGTGGTCTTCGTGTTGCTTGAAGTAGCGCAGGCAGTCGTCCCAGCGCCAGCGCTGGTCCCCGGTGGCGGCGGCCCAGCCGTCGTAGTCACGCTGCTGGCCGCGCATGTAGATCATGCCGTTGATGCTGCTGCAGCCGCCCAGCACCTTGCCGCGCGGGTAGCGCAGCTGGCGGCCGTTGAGGCCGGCTTCGGGCTCGGTGAAATACAGCCAATCGGTACGCGGGTTGCCGATGCAGTAAAGGTAGCCCACCGGGATATGGACCCAGAGGTAGTCGTCGTTGCCACCGGCCTCGATCAGCAGCACGCGGTTGGCGGCGTCGGCCGACAGCCGGTTGGCCAGCAGGCAGCCGGCCGTGCCGGCGCCGACCACGATGTGGGTGTAGACAGGAGAAGAGGGGTTCATCGGGGGTCGGCGTTGTTCAGCGGGTCATCCAGCGGTCATTCAGCGGGTCAGCGTCGGGCTGGCCAGGATCGGGAACAGCTTGGCCAGCCCGTCAGCCAGCAGCTCGACCGCCATCGCGGCCAGGATCAGGCCCATCAGCCGCGTCATCACGTTGATGCCGGTGCGGCCCAGCACTTTGGCGATGCGCCCCGACGCCGCGAAGGCCGCCCAGGTGGCCAGGCCGATGACCACGCCGTAGCCCACCAGCAGCGCGTGCTCCAGGAAGGTTTGGGTCTTCTCGGCGTAGATCACCACGGTGGAGATGGTGGCCGGGCCGGTCAGCAGCGGGATCGTCAGCGGCACCACCGCCACGCTGACCCCGGCGTCGGCCTTGTGCTGGCCCTCGACCAGGTCGTCGGCGCCGCTTTCGGCCGGTTGGGCGTTGAGCATGTGCAGCGACGAGATCAGCAGCAACATGCCGCCGCCGACCTGGAACGAGGCGATCGAGATGCCGAAGAAATTGATGATGTGCAGCCCGGCCAGGCCGCTGATCGAGATCACGCAGAACGCGGTGAAGGCGCTGACGTTGCGCGTGCGGCGCCGCTGCTGGCGGCTGAAGCCCTGCGTGAAGGCCAGGAAAAACGGCACCACGCCGATCGGGTTGACGATGGCGAGCAGGGCGATCAGCGGTTTGAGCAGGTCCATCGGCGGGGCCGGGCGGCAAGCAAGGGGCGGGGTGGCGGTCAGGCCGGCAGCGGGTCGCCATCCAGGCGGCGCAGCGACAAGTACAGCTCGCAGAGGCCGCGAAGGTACACCACGCCAGGCACCACCAGGCCGAGCGCAAACACCACCCCGGCGCCGGTCAGCGCGGCCGAGGTGTGCGCCGACAGCGCCGGCGCGCCCGGTGCCAGCCGGAATCCCTGGCCGAACAGCGCCGCCAGGAAGGGCGCCGTCGCCAGGTCAAAGCCCGCGGCCCAGGCCGACAGGCCCAGCACGGCGCGGCCGCCGGCCATCACCACCACGCTGACCAGCGCGCCGACGGCCGCCGTCAACAGGCTGACCGCCGCCGACAGCAGCATGGCGTGGGCCAGCCGCCGCCTGACTTGGCGCCCCAGCAGCGCCAGCACCTGGGCCACGCCGAGGCCGGCCCACACCGCGGGCGCGGCCACCGGCCCCACCAAGGTGACCAGCGCCAGCCCGGCCAGGCCGATCGCCGGCACCGCCACCGGCACCACCAACCCCAGCAGCGCCGGGCCGACCACCGGCAAGCGCGCCGCGTAGAGCAATGCG
>JAYVDE010000354.1:0-12749 GCA_043749575.1 Burkholderiaceae bacterium
CTGCTGCACCGTGCCGTGGTGGTCGGTGATCACCCAGTGGCGGGCGATCAGCTGCGCCGCCACACCGCCGGTGTTGCGGATGGTGACGGTGTAGGCAAAGCCGTAGCGCTGCTGCGCGGCATCGGTCTGCTCGGGCAGCGGGCGCACCGCCACGGTGGAGGTCAATCGGGGTTGGGCCATGGCTGCATTCTAGGAAGGCTCAGCAAACCGGGTCGGCCCCGCCACCGCGACCCTCGGTCGCCTCAGCGCCGCGGTGGCGGTGGTGAGGCGCTGTCGGCAGTGTTGGCGGTGTTGACGGGCTGAGGTCTTGCCACCGCTGGGCGGCCGGGCACGCCATGGCGGCGATTGGCCGGCGTGCTGCGTCAGCTGATACCGGTGCCGAGCGCAGCGAGCTGGTCTCGCAGCACCCGCGCGCCCAGGGCGCTGCTGCGCAGGCCTTCGATGCTGAGCAACTGCAGCACCGTCATGATCTCGGCGCCGCTGGCGCCGTGGCCGAGGGCGTTGCGGATATGAATCCGCAGGCCGGGCGCGAACAAGTGGTGGGTGGCCGCGTCGATCGCGATGTAGACGAACTCTTTGACCTTGGGTTCGAGCACCCCTTCGGTCCACGGGTAGGCCGAGAAACCCGAGTAGGCCTCGAAATAGTCGGGCGAATGGCGCAGCAGGTCGTCCCACAACGGGCTCCAGTAGCCACGGCGTTCGATGAACGCCTGCTTGAGCGTCTCGCGCCGGGCATCGAATGAGGTGGCGCCCATCTCGGCTTCGCGACCGAGGGCGCGCAACTCTTCGGCCAGCATCGGCACGCCGACGGTGCAGCTGTGGATGCCGAGCACCGATGTGAGCTGGCAAACCTCCAGCACTTCTGCCGCCGAGGCGCCGAGCTGCAGCGCGTTGGCGATGTCTTGCTCGACCGCCGCGACGTCAAGGTGCGTGACGGCGACGTCGAACGCCAGGCGCAGCAGCGCCTTGATCTTCGGCGGCAACGCGTCAGATTTTCCCGGCACTTCGGCCAGCGCAACGGCCGTGCTGAAGAAGCCGCGGTCGAGCGCCAGCAGGGCGTCGCTGGCGCCATCCCAGTAACCCCGGCTGGCGATGAAGCGTGCTTTCAATGCGGCTATGGGGTCGATCTCGGTGCTCATGGGGGTTCTCCGGTGGTGAGGTTTTCAGCCGCTGCAGCCGCTTCAGCCAAGATTCTGCATGAGCAGCTTGGCCGTGGCTTGGCGCGGCAACCGGTGCACCATGAGCGACGTCGCCGCGCGTTTCGCGAGGTCGTGGGCGATGCACAGATAGGCCAGCTTCAGCCGCTCGGGCGCCGGAATGAAGCGGGCCCAGGGCAGCTTGAACTTGCAGCAGCCGGCGCCGGCTGATTCGAGCCCGGCCACGGTGGCCGTACGATGACCACGCTGGGGGCCCAGGTTCGGACCGCCGCAGAATGTCAGGTCTGGGTGAGGCTGCAAGACCAACAGCGTGCAGCGGCCCTGCTCGCGCCTATCGCGCACGGTCACGCAAGATCAGAGGGTGAAATGAGTCAGAGTTTTGGCAATGAATCACCGCGGCCGCACCGCCACACACTGCACCGCAAACCGGCGCGTTACCTGATCGTCATCGACTCGGGCGGGTCGGCGATCACCCGGCTGTTTCTCGACAGCCGAGAGTTGGTGGCCGAGTTTGATGGCGGCACCGAAGAAACCGCTCAGATGACGCGCGGGCTGGTGCCCGCCGCGGTCGCCAACGCGCCTGAATGGGATCTGGCGTTGCAAGGCCACAGCGTGGCCGAGCGCGCCGCCGCCGCTGTCTACACGCTCGACGTCTGAGGCGACCGGCCGGCCTGCGGGCCTGCGGGCCGGTCGGCCGCGCCGTCAGCCCGCCGCCGCCACGTTCACCACGATCTTGCCGGTGACCGTTCGTGCGGCCATTGCGGCCAGCGCCTCGCGGGCCTGGGCCAGCGCAAAGCGGGCGCCGATGGCGGGCTTGAACACACCGGCCTCGGCCAGGCGTTTCACGGCGGCCAGGTGTTCAACATGGTGGGTGGGAAAGCGTCGACCGTACTCGCCGGCACGCACGCCGACCAGGCTGTAGCCCTTGATCAGCGGGCGGTTGACGTCCAGCACCGGGATGCGGCCGCTGGCAAAGCCCAGCACCAGCAGGCGGCCGCCGAAGGCGATGCAGCGCAGCGACTCGTCGAACACGTCGCCGCCCACCGGGTCGGCCACCACATCGGCGCCGCGGCCGCCGGTGGCGTCCAGCACGGCTTGGCGAAAGCCCGTTGACGGCAGCACCGTCACGCCTTGCGCCGCCAGCGCCGCCAGCCGCTCGGGCTGGCTGGCGCTGGCGATCACCCGCGCACCCAGGTGCAGGCCCAGCTGCACGCAGGCCTGGCCGACACCGCCGCGCGCGCCGTGCACCAACAAGGTCTCGCCGCGCTGCAGCCGGCCCAGCCGGGCCAGCGCCACCCAGGCCGTCAGACCGGTGACGCTGACGGCCGCAGCGTCGGCCATCGACAGCCCCAGCGGCAGCGGCCGCAACGTGCTGCCGGCCACCACCACCTGCTCGGCCAGCAGGCCGTGTTTGGCGCCCAGGCCGACCTGCTGGCCAACCCGCCAGCCGCTGCGTGCGCCGGCGGCCAGCACCACGCCGCTGCCCTCCATGCCGGGCACGTAGGGCAGGGGCGGCTTGAACTGGTAGAGCCCGCGGGTCATCAGCAGGTCGGGGAAGTTCAGCGCCACCGTGTGCACGGCCACCTGCACATCGCCTTCGCCCAGCGGCGGCAGCGGCCAGCGGCGCAGGGCCAGGCCGGAGAGATCGTCGCTGAGGTGCTCGCAGACCAGGGCCAGCGTGTCCAACGTGTCCATCGGGTCGATCGCGCGGTTTGTCATCACGCCATGCTAGCCAGCGCCGGGGCTTCGCCGCGACACGCCTGAGACAGCGCGGGCCGCCGCGGGCGCTGCTGTCCACGCTGGTGCCCGCGTGGGTGCCCGCGCTGGTGGGGGCCGCAACAGCGGCCGTGGCGCGGGGTACAGTGCCGCGCACATGGCCGACACCCCCGCATCCGCACCGCCGCCGCCTGAGGCGGCGCCCCAGACCGCCGCGCTCCTGCCCGCCGCGACCCCGCCCGCCGCGGCCGCGGCGCCTGCCTCGGGCGCCAAGCCCGCGGTCAAGCCGCCACCGCTGCCGCAGGCGAAGTACCTGTCGCGCGTGCCGCCCGAGATCGCCCATGACGACCTGTTCCGCGTGCGCAATGCCGCCTACCAGCTGCCGCAGGTGGTGGCCGCCCACGACCTGCCGGCCGACCTGGTGGCCGAGCATGCCGCCGATGTCGACGAGCGCATGGACCAGATGGGCCTGGTGCTGCTGCAAAAGGGCGTGCCTGGCCAACGGCCCAGCCGCTGGATCGCGCCGGGGCTGATCGCCGAAGCGCTGCGCCACCTCGACGCGGTAGGCACCGCGCCCAAGCTGCGGGCGCTGATGACCGAGCGCAGCGGCACGCTGGAGGCGATGGGCATCAGCCGCGCCGGCCCGGCCACCTGGGAGCGCCAGGCGATCCATGTGCTGACCCTGACGCAAGATGCCTGGCGGCTGGAGGTGACCTACCTGAGCCCGCTGGACAACGCAGCGGTCTGGCGCTTCTTCCGCGATGGCGACAAGGCCACGCTGCTGCTGGCGTTGCGCCAGGTGCCCGACTACGCGCATGCCGCCGAGCTGCAGGCCGCGCTGGGCACGCTGGTCGAGCAGGCCGGCTACATCAACCCAGGCCGCATCGATTCGCTGCTGCCTGGCCTGCAGAGCGAATGCGCCACGCCGCAGCCCATCGCGGCATTGAAAACCGCCTGCAGCCGCGCCCTCGACCGCTGGGCCAACCGCGTCAACGAGCTCGACACGCTCGACGACCTGACCGCCGAGCTGGCCTTCCAGGGCTACCCCGACAGCTTCAAGACCGCGCGCCGCGCCAACCGCAAAGTCACCTTGTTCGTCGGCCCGCCCAACAGCGGCAAGACCCACCAGGCCTTCGAGCGTCTGGCCACTTGCGAACGCGGGGTTTATCTGGCGCCGCTGCGCCTGCTGGCGCTGGAAGGCCGCGACCGGCTGATGGCGCGCGGGGTGCCGTGCTCCTTGCG
Organism: Burkholderiaceae bacterium; assembly: GCA_043749575.1. Taxonomy (GTDB): domain Bacteria; phylum Pseudomonadota; class Gammaproteobacteria; order Burkholderiales; family Burkholderiaceae_C; genus Pseudaquabacterium. Next base: position 4,116 of record JAYVDE010000354.1, read on the forward strand.
CACCGGCGAGGAAAACGCGCCGGTCGAGGGTGCGCGCGTCGTCAGCAGCACGATCGAGATGATGGGCACTGGCGACTTGATCGAGGTCGCGGTGATCGACGAAGCGCAGATGATCTTCGACCCCTGGCGGGGCTGGGCCTGGACCCAGGCCATCGTCGGCGCGCCGGCCAAAGAGCTGCTGATCATCTGCTCGGCCTATGCCGTGCCGGCGATAGAGAACCTGCTCGGTCTGTGTGGCGAGCGCTGCGAAGTGCGCCAGTTCGAGCGCATGCAGCAGGTGCAGCTGCTGCCCGCGGCGGTGCCGATCGCCGCGCTGAAGCTGGGCGACGCGGTGGTCGCCTTCAGCCGCCGCGAGGTGCTGATGCTGCGCGACCAGGTGGCCGAAAACGGCAAGACGGTCAGCGTGATCTACGGCGCGCTGCCGCCCGAGGTGCGGCGCCGCGAGGCCGAGCGTTTCGCCAGTGGCCAGACCGAGGTGCTGGTGGCCACCGACGCCATCGGCATGGGCCTGAACCTGCCGATCCGCCGCGTGCTGTTCTCGACCATGACCAAGTTCGACGGCGTCGCCGACCGCACGCTCGACGAGAGCGAGGTCCACCAGATCGCCGGCCGCGCCGGCCGCTATGGCATCCACGAAGAAGGCTTTGTCGGCGTGCTGGCCGAGGCCGAGGCCAGCGCGGGCCGGCTGTTGAAGGATTTGCTGGCGCTGCAACCACGGGCGCCGCGCCATTTCAAGGCGCCGGTGGCCCCCAACTGGTGGCACATCGAGACCATCTCCAACAAGATGGGCAAGCGCAAGCTGCGCGAGGTGCTGGCGGTGTTTGTCGAACAGCTGGCACTGGACAACGCGCACTTTGCGGTGGCCGAGCTGGCGCAGATGATCGAAATCGCCGGCCAGCTCGACGAACGCGCCGCGCCGCTGAGCCTGCGCGAGCGGTTTCTCTATGCGCAGGCGCCGGTCGACACCCGCACCGATCAATTGATGAAGCAGTTTCTGGGCTGGACCGAGCGCCATGCCTGGGACGGTGCGGCCGGCGCGCCCGACTTCCTGCACGACGTTGACGAAAACAGCCGGCTCGACCGCATGGAGCAAGCGCTGCGGGCCTGCACACTGTGGTTGTGGCTGGACCAGCGCTTCCCCAATGTCTTCGGCTTCGTCGACGAGGTGGTGGCGCTGCGCGAGCGGCTCAACGATGGCATCGCCGGCCAGTTGCGGGCACGGCGGCCGTTGTGGCAGGCCCGCCAGGGCCGGGCCGGGGGCGGTCCGGGGGCGGCTGCCGGCCGCGGCGGGCCACGGGGCCGGCGCCGCTGAACTGCGCGGGGGGCTGGCGGCGGGGTCCTGGCCCGGCGCGGCCAAAGCGCCAGAACTTGGCGCCGGTGGTGTGGTGGTGTTCACCCATTCTGCAGACAAGACAAAACGTGACTTCAAGCCTTGCAGGTCAACTGCCGCCCGACCGGGCCGGCGCATCCCGGGCACCGGCACCGGACAGCCAGTACCCGTGGTTGGTGGCCGACATCGGCGGCACCAACGCGCGCTTCGGCTGGGTGGCCGGCCCGGGCGCCCCGGTCAGCCACGTGCGCAAGCTGCCGGTGGCCGGGCATGCCGGGCCGGTGCAGGCGGTGCAGGCCTACCTGGCCGAGCGGGCGGGCCAGCCCGACGCCGACCGCCGCGCACCTCGGCACGCGGCGTTTGCGGTGGCCACCGCGGTGGCGGGCGACCGCGTCGCCTTCACCAACAGCCACTGGGATTTTTCGCGCCGCGAGGCGCAGGCGGCGCTGGGCCTGGACAGTTTGCTGATGCTCAACGATTTTGAGTCGCTCGCGCTGGCGCTGCCCAGGCTGGATGCCGCCCAGTTGCGGGGCCATGCCGAGCGGCTGCCGGGGGCTGGCGGCATGCTGGCCGTGGTCGGCCCGGGCACCGGCCTGGGTGTGGCTGCGGTGGTGCAGACCGGCCACGGCTGGCTGGCCCTGCCCGGAGAAGGCGGTCATGCCACGCTGGCGCCGGCCGACGACCTGGAAAGCGCGCTGCTGGCCCGGGTGCGCCAGCGCCACGGCCATGTCTCGGCCGAGCGGCTGCTGTCGGGCATCGGCCTGCCGGTGCTGCACCGGGCGCTGGGCGAGGTGCTGGGCGAGGCGCCGGGCCTGGCGTCGGGGCTGGCGCCGGGCTCGGCGTTACCCGCGCTGGGCGCCGCCGAGATCATCGAGCGCGCGCTGGCGGGCCACGATGCGCTGTGCGGCCAGACCATCGACCTGTTCTGCGCGCTGCTTGGCGGTTTTGCCGGCAATGTGGCGCTCACGCTGGGTGCGCGGGGCGGCGTCTACATCGGCGGCGGCATCGTGCCGCGTTTTGCCGACCGCTTCTTTGCCTCGGCCTTCCGCCCGCGCTTCGAGGCCAAGGGCCGCTTCCACGGCTACCTGGCGGCCATCCCGACCGCGCTGATCACCGACACGCTGGCCGCGCTGAGCGGCGCCGCGCTGGCGATCGAACAACATGTCGAGCAGCCCGCCGAACAGCCCGCCGAGCAGCCGAGTGTGCAGCCAGCCGGGCCGGCCGGCTGAGCGGGGCGCCGCACGCCCACCAGCGGCGACTTGAGTTAAAACACCGGTCATGCGCCCTGTGTCCAGACGGCAGCTTCTGCAGCGCTTGGCGGTGATCGCCGGCCCGCTGGGCGGGGCGGCGCCGGTGGCCAGCGCCGAACGGTCGATGTGCGGCAACGCGCCGCCACCGGCCTATCCGGCGTTGGACAAGCCGGCCCTGGTGCACAGCTGGCTGCGCGACGGCCGCCAGGACGGCGCGGCGCCAGACTGCAACGGCCTGCACAACCGCGACGTCGAACTGCTGGTGCGGGTGACCGCGCGCTTCCACTCGGCGCTGGATGTGGCTGCCATGCTGGGCCGGCTGGGCGCGGTGTCGGCGCTGAAGGGCATGCCGTACTGGTCGTACACCGACAAGAAGTGGCAGCTGCTGGTCCGCGAGTCGTATGCCGTCGACAACCCGGTCTCGATGAAAGCGCGCGCCGATTTCAGCCCGGCTGAACTGCGCAGCGGCGCCATTTTGTTTTTTGCGCAGAGCGACAACCGTGCGACCACGCTGACGCCCTACAGCCTGCAGTTGCTGTCGCACGGCCCCGACCGGCTGCTGCTGCGGGTGGAGAACGTCGCCGATCTGCGTTACATGGGCCTGAAGGTGGTGGCCGCCCACGAGCTGCAATGGGTGCTGGCGCTGGAACCGCTGGCCAACGGCCACTGGGGCTACCGCAGCCTGCTCGGCATCTGCCACCTGGGCATGGGCCGGGCCGAGCAGCACCGGCTGTCCAACCTGGCCCGCAGCGTGGCGATGTTCGACCACTTGGCCGGGCGCCAGACCGACATCGAACCCTACCGCTGAACCCGGCAGGCGATCAGGTGGGCCTTGAAGCCAAGCGGCCCGCGCACACGCGCACGCGCACGCACCTTCATCACCGGCCATGTCCTTGTGGCCGACAGCGGCCCGACGCTGCGCACCTGATTGCAGCGTTCAGCGGTCGATCATGACTGGCCTGGGCGCACTGGCCTGTTGCGCCTGGCCGTCGAAAACGAAGCGCAAACACCAGTCCAGCGCGCCTTCGGGGCCGGTGCTGCTGGTGGTGCCGGCACAGGCATGACGACCAACTCTATTGCCTGCATCGCTGACGGCTGTGCCTGGCACACGTGCCGCACTGGCAGCACGACCCGTCATCACATCACCATGCGGCGCTCGCAGCCGAAACCGGAACTCGGCCTGTTCCCCCACTCGACTGGTGGCCACAGGCACCACTTCTGACCCCAGTGGCTGCCCGTCCAGCAGCAACTGAAGCCGCATGCCAGCGTAGCGCTGGTGTGCTGCGCCGCCGCTGCCCCACACGCCTGCGCGCACGATGATGTCAAATTCTTGGCCGGCGACCACCCTGTCGGGAGCGTATTGGTGCAGCGAACCAGCGCCCGGTAGGCGCCATGCGATCCACCAAAACGCCACTCCGGCAGCGAGGGCCAGCACGACGGCGCTGGCACCAATTGCCTTCCAGAGTTTCAGGTCGCACTCCAATCAGATGTGCGCACGCAACGGTTGACCAGCGCCAAGCCGTACCGTCTGGCAGTGCCCCCGTCGGTCAAGCGTTGCCCGCAGCGACTGCTGGAACGTGCACCGCTGCTGGCGCATCGGCCGATTCGAACAACGACTGAATCGGCAACATCCCCACAGCGGTGGCCGACGCGATGCGGCCGTCACGGATAACCACGGCGCTGGGCGTCCCGATGACTCCGTACAGGTCTTGCGCCTCCTGCCCGTTCTGGATCACTACCTCCAGGTGCTCTGCGCCCTTCAAATTGCGCATGTTCAGCGCCGGCGATCCACTGGTCACCACAAGCGCCGGCGTGGCAGGCCGCTGCTTGACCAGCCATGCCAGCAATTCATGGCAAGGGGCGCAATCGGGGCTGACGAACAACAACACCCATTCGGGTTGAGACGCAAGCCTTTGCGATGCCGAAACGGTGTCGCCGCTGCGCAGGGCCAGTGCGGTGAAGTCAGGCGCAGGTGCGCCGGTGGCCGGACCGATGACCAGCACGCCAGGGTGGCTCGTCGTGTCGCGGGTCAGCTGTGCCATGCCATGTTCAAGATTGTCGATGCGCAACAGCATGCGACCCTGCTGCGCAAAAAGCTTGACGATGACCACGGCCTGCGCTGCCACCAAGCCTGCGGCCAACAGCAGCGCCAGCGATGAGAAAGCCAAGCTGCGGGCTGTGGTTGCCCACAGGTCGACCAGACCGCTGTCGATGCGCCCCTCACCCAAAGCGAGCAACAGCAATCCCATGGCCAGCAAGCAGGCATTGCGCGCGGCTGTTGCCCAGCTGATTGGCTTGGCCGATGCATCGCCGAAACAGTTGCAGGCCGGCCGCTGACCACGCAGCAGAGCTGCCGCGATCAGAACGGTGAAGATGGCCAGCAGGCCAGTGGCAATCCAGGCGCCAGCCCAGGCCAGCGATGGCAGCAGCAACATCAACGCCACCGTCAGCTCCAGCCACGGCAGTCCTGGCGCGATGCTGCGGGCGGTGCTGTCTGGCAGCCCAAAACCGCGCATGGCGGACACCGTGCCCGGGGTGTCGCGCAGTTTGCGCAAACCTGCACTCAGAAAAACAAGCCAGACAGCGGCGCCTGCCAGCGACAACAACAAATCCATGACCAAACCTCCTGGTTTCAGCGCGACGCGCTGCCGGTGACGGGTGCGGTCATCGGGCCTGCAGCGGTGCCCGACAAAGCGGATTCAAAGCTGGCAATTCGCCCTTGAACAACAAAACACGGTCGGATGCAAACTGCGCCTGATCCGGAGCAGCATGTCACCGACACGCAAGCCCAGCCGACTTGGCAACTGCTGCTGGATGCGCATGACACCAGGCCGGCACAGGACTGGCCTCGATGGCAGAAACCCCTGCCTTCAACTGTCTGGAAGCAAACACAGCCTGGGTCTTGGCAGGGCGGCAGGCTGGCGCAGGTGCCACCCGGGCAACTGGGGCAGGCTTGTGGGCCACAGCAGTCGCAACCGTTTTGCTGCGCAGCGTTGTGTGCATTGGTGCCGACATAGGTCTGCACGGCTGCGTAATAGCTGTTGGCTTGCCCGCGGCACAGGCTGCGGTTGACCCTATTGCGGTCGTAACTGCCAAACCCACCGGGCAGTGGCACGATGTCGGGCGGATAGGCGCGATCACAGGAGCCTCGCATGCAACCGAGGAATGCACTGTCACAGCCATCGCGGTCGCTGCGACATCTGCCATAGCAGCAATCATGGGTGTCGCAACAACCGAGGAAACTGGCGGCACCGTAATTGCCCGGGAATGACTGGCCACCTTCGGCACCACAGCCATTCGGCCGGCATGAATAGGCCGGTGATGCCACACGGTCAGGGCACCGCGCCAGGTCGGCGATGGGGCTCTTTGTCTGCACACCGGTGGGCGTGCAGCACTGCGTTAAGGGGTCATAGAGCTGACGCCCGCACAAGCAATCGGCAGCCGCGTAAGCCGGGCGCAATCCAAGGCTGGCCATGAACGTGACGAAGGCGCCCTGCGCCGACACCCGCAGCGCATCGCGCCGTGTGGCCTGGCTGGCCACCGAACGCATGAAGTTGTCAAAGCCTGCACCGTGCGTTGGCACCTGCAATGCCGCCCCAGCGTCTGGAACGTCGATTGCAGCGGATTCAATGTCGGCAACGTGGGTACCACCACTGGCACGTGCCCACCAAAGGCGCAGCCAGTGTCTCGTCATTGCCAGCATGGTGTCTCCTGGATTGCGTGTGGCAGGTCTTGCTCAGCGGCGCGGTACCAGCACATAGCTGGCTGCCAGCAGTCCGGCGTCGTCGATGCCGTGGTCCCAGCCGCCCAGGCTGCAGGAGTTCGCTTCCGAATTGGTTCGCGGGCAGGTGAGCTGAAACCCGCCAAGCGATGCGCCTGGGGCGACATGTGTGGGGTAGGGCGGGGCGAAGTCATTCGAGACCCACAGGATGTAGCCCGCGTTGTCGGTTTCTGCACGCCAGCCTGGCGGCGTGCCAGTGACTGTGACAGGTGCGGCCAACTGCAGGGAGAAGCTGGCCACATGCTGGTTGCTGCCGGCGGGCTCTTCGTTGTGCACTGTGTAGTTCCAGACCGCGTTGCCAGTGCCTGTGCTGACCCGGGCACGCAGTGTTGGCAGGACTGGAGTGGACACCGCCGGTACGGTAACGAAGCGGTTCAAGGTTAAGCCATAGGCTATGCCGCCAACGGAATAGCTGCCGCGCAAGGTCAGCAGCAGCCGGGTTCCGGCCGGCACACTTGCAAACTTACCCAATACCGCTGCGGTGTTGCGCGGGCCCAGATTGCCGAGGTACAGCGGGAACCCTGGCGGACTGAGTCTTGCAGCGGTGCCGAGTGTGATGTCGGTTAGTGCCAAGGTGTCCAGGCCTGCGTCACCTGCGTTCAGCAGTGGCACGTTCAGGCTGAGCACGCCCCCTGCATGTTCAATCACGGGGTTGCCCAAGGTCACCCGCACGGATGTTGTAAGCGTTGCCATAGTGTCATGCCTCCTGTGGGGTGCGGCGTTGGCGGCTGTGCGCCACGCCGGCCAAAGCAATGGCCACCAGCAGCAGGCTTGTCGGCTCAGGTGTGCCTTGCGGCACACCCGCAGCGGTGACGCTGAAGACGAACGGGTCGCTGGCGTTGCCGTTGACGTCGTCGAAGAAAAACTCGAACTGGTAGATGGCACCTGCCACCGCGCTGTTGCCCAGGCTGACCGAGAACAGGTCCAACCCGCGTGTGATGGTGCGGTTGTCCAGTGAAACGGGGTTCAACCCCAGCAACTGAGACACCACCAAGGTGTCGAACGGGTAGCCGCTGAAGCTGCCAAACAACTCGTCACTGAGCAGGTTGCTGCCGGTGGTGTTGGTGATGTCACCCCGCACCACGCCCAGATCGCCGGCGGACAACACCATGGAAATGGTGCTTGGCGACACCAACAGGGCGGCTGATGTTGGACTGGCTGCACCCAGCCAGACAGTCAATGACGCCACCAAGCCGGCGCCGACGACCAGCCATTGACGTCGCGCTGCAATCGGGCCTGCGGTGTGGCTTGAAACGGCGCGGGTGCACTGTAATGTCATCATCTCTGCCTCGTTAAGCAATGGTGATCATCTCGTCTTTGGCTCGGCGCTGTAACCCCTAGATCGTCTTCTACGTGCAGTGCCACCAGGTGTGTCGATCTCGCGGGCGTCGAACATGCCGTCCAGCTGCAGGCCATGGGTTGTCGAATCCACCGCAGCTTCATCGGCGTGAACTCACTGGTCAGCGGCACTACCGGCCCCTCGGGCCGCGGGCCGTTGATGAGCGGCGGTAACTGCTGCAGCAAGTGCGCCGGCAGGCCGGTGCGCTGCTGGCGGCCGGCGCAGCGGCTGCGCAGCTGGGCGATGAAGCCGCGCCAATCGGGTGCCAGGCCGGTCAGCGCATCCTGGCTGCCGGATGCGGTCTTTGGGGTTGGCTACGACCCGTTGCGTGTCGACGGCACCTCCGCAGTGCGTCATTCATCGCGGTCGACTCCGGCCGACCCCAGGTTTACATCATGATCGTCAGGGTTGACCCGTAGCCAACCGCCATGACCGGCTCATTTCGACGGGGCCGGGCGGGGCAGGTGGCGCCGTCAACGCTCAACTGGCCTCTGTCGACCCCAGCGGCCGCAGCAAACCTCCCGGGCGCCGCCGGGCCAGCGCCGGTTGAGGGATCAACCAAGGGTGAGCGCGGGCTGCACGAGTGCCGATGACGCGGCGCTCGACAACATGCTATTTCTCGCCCCTGAGAATTCACTCCAAACCCACTCCAACCCCAGCCCAAACCCACCGGACGCCACCATGCATGACCTTCTGTTCCGCAACGCCTTGGTCTTTGACGGCAGCGGCGGCGCGCCCGCAATCCAGGATGTCGCCGTCACGGCGGGCCGCATCGCCGAGATCGGGCCCGACCTGCGCAGCTCGGCACGCGAGGTGATCGAGGCCGACGGCCTCGGCTTGATGCCGGGCATCATCGACAGCCACACCCACTTCGATGCCCAGATCACCTGGGACCCGTGTGTGCGGCCCTCGCCGGCGCTGGGCGTGACGACGG
>JAYVDE010000355.1:0-4920 GCA_043749575.1 Burkholderiaceae bacterium
GGGTGCCGGCGTCGAGGTCCACCACCGGCGCGCTGAAGCTGCCACGCACCCGCAGCGGGGCGCGCAAGGTCAGCGGGCTGAAATCCTTGGGGCTGACCACGGCGCGCAAGTCCAGGGTTTCGCTGGCCAGCGACAGCGAGCCCGTGACCCACACGGTGGAATCGTCGGTGTCCAGCACCATCACCTTGGGGCGGAAGACACCGCGCTCGACGCCCAGCGAGGCCACGGCGCAGTTCACCGCCAGCGCGTCATCACCCTTGACCCACACCCCCAGGCTCTGGGCCAGGTCGATCCCGCCGGCCTCGATCACCAGGTGCGACACCGTACCGCCGCGCAACTCGGTGTGCACCTGGCCTGTCAGGCTGGCCAGGATGCCGGCGGTCGAGCGACCCTGGCCCGCCAGGTCGGCCCGGCCATTGAGCCGGCCGGTGATGAACGGCGGCGCGTTGCCCTTGCGGGGCTGCTTGATCCACTGTTCAAGCTGCACACCGCTCCAGGCCAGCTTGGCCAGCCACAGCGCTTCGTCGCCCCGGCCGTCGAGCTGCAACTCGCCGCGCAGCCGGCCCTGGCTGGTGCGGGCGTCCAGGTCGGTCAGGCGCAGCACGCCGCCGGTCAGCTGCAGGTGGCCGCGCAAGGGCCGCAGCGGCATCAGCCGGGGCTGGTTCAGGTCGACCTCGTCGATCGTGACCAGCACGTTGGCATCCATCACCCGCAGCGCGGCCAGGTCGAACGGCCGGTTGGGCAGCACTTTGCGCGCCGGGCCTGGGCGGGCGGGTGCCTGGGGGACGACACCGACCGCTGGGCCCAAGTCGGCCAGCAACAGCCGACGACCAGCCAGCCGGCCCGCCAGCAGCGGCACCGTGTCGCGTTGGCTGTAAGTGAAGGCGCCGCTCAGCTGGCTGGCGCCCACCGTGGCGTCGTCGACCAGCACCTGCCAGCTGTCGCGGTCGCGAACCAGCCGGCCAGCGGCCTGGAACGCGGCGGTGGTCGGCAACGTGACGCCCACCGGGTCGCCCACCGCGGCCAGCGACGGGCCGCGCAACTTGTAGCGTCCGCGCAGGCCGCCCTGCGGGCTGTCGTCTCCCGCGGTGCCCTGGAACTCGATCAAGGCGCGGCCGACGCTGGCTTTCAAGCTCACCGGTACCGGCGGCGCGCCAGCCGTCAACCAGGGCAGCAGGCCGGCGGAGGTCGCGTCGATCACGACCGGAGAGCTGCCAAATTGGCCAGTGGCATGTACCTGCAAGTGGTTGGCCGGGCGGGCAAACGCCGCCGACGCCGCCGCGTTTGCCGCTGCCGCTGACGCTGACGCCGACGGTGCCGATGCCAGTGCCGTGGCGGGCCGCGCTGACAGAGTTGGCGCCGTACCGTCGACCAGTGAGAAACGGGCGTCGAGCTTCAGTGCCAGCGGGGCGTCGTTCAGGGTCACTTGGCCGATCGGCACCAGCAGGGTTTCGATCACCGGCAAGGGCGTGGGATTGCTCCGGTCGGTGGCGGCCAGGGCGCCAAATTGCCAGGATGCGCGGCCGTTGGACCGCCGTTCCAGTACCGCATCCAGCGACGCGGCCTGCAGGCTGCGGATGCGCAAGGGCGCACCGCGGCTGGTGTGCCAGAGATCGGCATAGCGCAGTTCGAGGTGCACATCGCGGGCCCACACCAAGTGGGGTGCGGTGCTCCAGTTCGGCGCGCCGATCTGCAGTAGCGGGGCGCTCAGCCGCAAGCCGCCCAGGAAAGTCACCCGGAAGGGCACCGCTGGCCCCGCTGCCGAGGCCGGATCAGCCGACAGCCGAACCGTGCGGTCCAATAACCTGGCCGCGCTGCGCTCCAGCGGGCCGGCCAGGAACGGCCAGCCCAAGCGCTCGCCGATCAAGATGCCCACCACCAACACCAGCACCCCGCCGGCGGCCAGCAGCCACCGCCAGCCGCGCGGTGATGGGCTCATGCCCAAGCCGCGGCAGCGCCGGGCGCCGCAGCGTGAACAAGGGTCTCAAGGGGCATCAGCAACTCCGGCGATCAGGCTGTTGATCGTCGGCAGGCTAGGGCGGCAGCGCCATCGGCCGGCACCGTACACGGTGGTCGGACAGCGCCTACAGGCGCCCGGCGCGGCCTGCTACGGGTTCATGAGAAACAAACTGAGCAACAAACGCCGGGCCGCCCCAGGTGTTCTCCGCTTCCTTGACGGGCGGCGGCGGCCTTGGGGGCATTTTCAGTCTGCCGTGACCCGCAGCCGGCCGTGTTGCGACGCCAGCGTGTGCGCCAGCAGCTGGGTGGCGGCATAGATCGCGCTGATGGTCGGTGTCGGCGTGGCGGTGATGCGGCCCAGCTCGACCACCGCGCCGACCAGGGCCTCGATCTCCAGCGCCCGGCCGGCCTCGACGTCTTGCAGCATCGAGGTCTTGTGCGCGCCCACCGCCTCGGCGCCGGCGATGCGCTGGTCCAGCGAGATCTTGAACCGGACACCCAGCTTTTCAGCCACTGCCTGGGCCTCGGCCATCATCGCGGCGGCCAGCGCGCGCGACGGCGGGAAGCGGCAGATGTCTTGCAGCGTGGCGTGGCTCAGCGCCGAGATCGGGTTGAAGCTCAAGTTGCCCCACAGCTTGATCCAGAGTTCGCTGCGGATGTCCTTGGACACCGGCGCCTTGAAGCCGGCGCGGATCAGGGCGGCCGCCAGCGCCTCGATGCGATCACTGCGCGCACCGTTCAGCTCGCCGATGGTGAAGCGGTTGCCCTCGATGACCCGCACCACACCGGGCTCGACCAGCTCGGCGGCCGGGTAGACCACGCTGCCGACGATGCGCTCGGGCTCGATGTGGGCGGCGATGCGCCCGCCCGGGTCGACGCTGTCAAGTTGGCGGCCGTCGAACTCGCCGCCCAGCTGGTGAAAGTACCACCAGGGGATGCCGTTGATCATTGTCACGACCATCGTCCGCCGGCCGCCTGGCGGGTGAAAGAGCGCGCGCAGCTCGGGCAGCAGCTCAGCCACCTGGTGGGCCTTGACGGTGAGCAACACCACGTCCTGCGGCCCGGCGTCGGCCATGTGCTGCACCGCGCGGGCGCTGGGCGCGTGTTCTTCAGTGCTGTCTTCGAGGATCAGCTTGAAGCCCTTGGCGTTGATCGCCGCCAGGTTGCGATTGCGGGCGATGAAGGTCACGTCTTCACCGGCCCGCGACAGCTTGGCACCCAGGTAACCGCCGATGGCGCCGGCGCCGACCACGGCGATCTTCATCGGTCAACCCTCGTCATGTCGGTGATGTCGGTGATGTCGTTCATGGGGTTCCCGTCGGATCGGTGTCGAAGGCCACCGGCACGCTGAAATCAGCCGAGACCCAGCTTCTGGGCCAGGCCGATGCGCTGCAGCTTGCCGGTGGCGCCCTTGGGGATCTCGTCCATGAACAAGATCTTCTTGGGCACCTTGTAGTCGGCGGCGCGGCTGGCGACAAAGGTCTGCAGCTCGCGCTCGGTGGCCGGCTGGCCTTCGCGCAACACCACCACCGCGGCCACTTCCTCGCCCAGCTTGGGGTGCGGCATGCCGAAGCAGACCACCTGGGCCACGGCGGGGTGGTCCATCAGAATCTCGTCGACCTCGCGCGGGCTGATCTTCTCGCCGCCGCGGTTGATGATCTCCTTCAGCCGGCCGGTGATGCTGACGTAACCGTCCTCGTCCATCACGCCCTGGTCGCCGGTGCGGAACCACCCGTGCTTGAAGCCATCGGCATTGGCGCCGGGGTTGTTCTCGTAGCCGGCGGTGACGTTGGCGCCGCGGATGACGATCTCGCCGGTGTGCTCTAGCGCGGTACCGCGTGGCAGCAGGCTGCCGTCGGCGCCCATGATCGCCACCTCGGGCCCGGCGGCCAAGCCCACGGTGCCGGGCTTGCGCAGCGCCGGTGGCAGCGGGTTGCAGCACATCTGGTGGCTGGCCTCGGTCATGCCGTAGGCCTCGATCAGCGGCGCGTGGAAGTGGGCTTCAAGCTCCTTGATGACTTGCGGCGGCATCGACGACGACGACGAGCGCAGGAAGCGCAGCGGGTGGCGGGCGATCACGTCGGCGTTCTTGGCGGCCCGCGACACGATGGCCTGGTGCATGGTGGGCACGGCGGTGTACCAGGTGGGCCGGGCCTCGTCCATCCAGGCAAAGAACTTCAGCGCATTGAAGCCGGGGGTGCAGAAGACCTGCGAGCCGGCGGCCAGCGGCGCCAGCACGCCAGCGATCAGGCCATGGATGTGGAACAGCGGCATGATGTTGAGGCCGCAATCGGTGGCCGAGAAACCCAGCGTCTGGCGGATGTTGCCGGCCGACGCCGCCAGGTTGCGCTGCGACAGCGGCACGATCTTGGGCCGCGACGTGGTGCCCGAGGTGTGCAGCACCATCGAGATGTCGTCGAGTTGGGCAAACCCGCCGTCCGTGCCGTGCTTGCCATCCGTAGCGTTCACAGCGGCCGCGGCGCCTGGCGCGTCGCGTGGCTGCAGCGTGAACAGGCCGGCCGGCGCGCCGTCGGCCACCACCAGGTCGATCAGCCGCACGCCCAGCTTGACCGCCACCGCGATCGCCGGCGAGTGGCTGCCCTGCTCGACGATCAGCGCCTTGGCGTTCAGGTCGGCCAGGTAGAACTCGAACTCGTCGGCCCGGTAGGCCGGGTTCAGCGGGGCGCTGGCCACGCCACTGGCGCAAGCCATGAAACAGGTGGCCATCTCGGGGCCGTTGGCCAGCACGATGGCGACGCGGTCGTTGCGGCCAATGCCCAGGCTGTTGAGACTGGCCAGGGTGTCGGCGATCAGCGTGCGCAGTGCGCCAAAACTCAAGGCGCTGCGCGACGGTGCGGAAATGGCCGTTGCGCTGTCGGCGCCAGTGGCCAGCAGGTCTTGCAGGGTGGGTTGCATCGGGCGGTCTCTGAGGGTTGCCGTGGTTTATACCCGAGGGCCTCC
>JAYVDE010000356.1:0-4910 GCA_043749575.1 Burkholderiaceae bacterium
AAGTTGATGACGTTCTTCTCGAACTGCACCGGCATCGCCGCGTTGTTGTGGGCCGTGCCGATGTGGCCGGCCATCAGGAATATCTTGTCCTGGTTGACCAGTTTCTGCGCCGCCAGCACGGCGCGCTTGGGGTCGTAACCCGCATCCTCGACCAGCAATTTGAGCTTGCGCCCGGCGATGCCGCCCTGCTCGTTGATCTCGTCCACCCGCAGTTGCATGCCGTTGCGCGACTGCTTGCCGAAGGCGGCGATCGGGCCGGACAAGTCCAGGATCGTGCCGATGGTGATCTCGGTCTTGCTGACGCCCTGCGTTGGTGCCTGGGCCTGGGCCTGGGCCAGGCCAGTACCCAGCAGGGCCAGCGAAACCAGGGCGAGGGAAGTTGTCATCATGGGTTTTGTCTCCTGACCAGGCCCAGTGCCCGACCGACGCGCGATGCTAGCGCCGGCAGCCAGGCCCAAGGCCTCAGGGAAACGCTGAGCGGCGACCCGGCGAATGCGCCCGCAGACCGGATTTTGCCGGCCACAGGCCAGATTCGGCTGGCTGCGGACAGGCGCGGATGGGCACGGGCCGACCCACGCGGCTCGCGCGCCGCAGCGCGCCAGACGCCACCAGGATCATCGCGCCGGCAGCAGGCGGGCAGGGTCGATCGGCTTGCCCTGGCGGCGAATCTCGAAGTGCAGCTGCACCCGCTCGGCGTCGCTCGACCCCATCTCGGCGATCTTCTGGCCGCGCCGCACTGCCTGGTCTTCCTTGACCAGCAGGGTCTGGTTGTGGGCGTAGGCCGTCAGGTAGGTGTTGTTGTGTTTGACGATCAACAGGTTGCCGTAACCCCGCAGGCCGGCGCCAGCGTAGACCACCCGCCCGTCGGCAGCGGCCAGCACCGGGTCGCCCGGCTTGCCGCTGAGCAACAGGCCCTTCTGCTTGCCTTCCTCGAAGCCCGCCACCACCGCGCCGGCCGCTGGCCAGCCCCAGGCGGGCTCATCGTCGCCTTCGCGGGCCGCCGCGGCCGCCGCGCTGGCAGCAGACTTGGCGGCGTCCGTCGCCGGGCCGGGCACCCCCGACGCCGGCACGGCGGCCGGCAGCGCAGCGCCCTTGCCATCCAGCGGCCTTGCATCAAGCTGTGCTGCGGCCACGCCACGGCTGGCCACCGCGCTGGCGTCGACCGTTGGCGGCAGCACCCGCAGCACCTGGCCGACTTCGATCAGGTTGGGGTTCTCAATGCCGTTCCAGCGCACCACGTCGCGCCAGTTCTGGCCGTTTTCCAGGCCGATGCGGATCATCGTGTCGCCCGGCCTGACGGTGTAGTAACCGGCGCGGCCGGCGTTGTCGGCGCCCGGCAGTGGCTTGGGCGCCTCGGCGACCACGACAGGCGGCGTGGTGGACGCTGGCTTGCCGGCTGCGCCGGCAACGGCCGCCGGCTTGGCCGGTTTGCGGTCTTCGACCGGCGCCTTGGTCGGCGTGGATCCGCAACCCGCCAACGCCCCAATCAGCAGCCCGACCGACAACAAACGCAAGTACAGGCAGGATGAGGACATGGTGGTGGCGGGCCGCGGCAGCGGCCAAATCAAACAGTGCCTGATTTTAGAGGAACGAAGTGAACCGACTCGTGCTCGGTGCGGACCAGGCCGCTGGCCTGGCGTTCGACCACCACCAACACCTGGCCGCGCCCGCCCGAGCGGTGGGTTGGCGCCACCAGGCGGCCGCCTACCGCCAACTGGTCGAGCCAGACGGCCGGCAGGTCATCACCACCGGCGGCGGCGATGATGCTGTCGTAGGGCGCGTTGGGCCCGTGGCCGAGCATGCCGTCGCCATGCACCAGACGCACGTGGTCCAGCCGCCAGGCCGCCAGGTTGACCTGGGCCTTGTCGAACAGCGGCCGCAGCCGCTCGATCGACACCACCCGCGGCGCCAACTGCGCCAGCAAGGCGGTCTGGTAACCACAGCCCGTGCCGACTTCCAAAGTACGGCCGAGGTGGCCGCTGGCCCGTGCCGACGCACCCTCGAACAGCATCTCGATCATGCGTGCCACAACCGAAGGCTTGGAGATCGTCTGGCCATGGCCGATCGGCAAGCTGGTGTCCTCGTAGGCCTGGATCGCCAGCGCGGTGTCGACAAAAACATGGCGCGGCACCCGTTCCATCGCCGCGAACACCGGCTCGCAGCGGATGCCTTCGGCCCGCAGCCGCTGCACCATGCGCTGGCGCACCACGGCCGAATCGAGACCCAGGCCCCGCGGCACGGGCTGGGCCCGGGCATCGCGGGCCGCTTCGTGCAGCGGGCGCTGCGGCCGCAAGGTGGCACGCGCTTGGGTCGGCGTGCCGCCGCGGCCGATCTGATCGAGCACCAACGGAAAACGCGCTGGCTTGGGCCCACCGCCCTGGCTCGTTGCGGACCTTTCGGTCTGCGCCTTTCGGTCATCGCCCTTGGAGCGGCCCGGCGGGCTCACAGTGCCAGCTTCATATTGCGCCATGCGGCAGATTCGCCCGAGCAGCTGCCGCGTGGGCTCGTGCCGCATAGGCTCATGCCGCATGGGCTCATGCCGCGCGATCGGTTTGCCGCACCGCAGTGGACCGGCAACCGCTCACCCGCCGCGCTCCAGCCAGGCGCGCCAGTCGGGCAAGCGGGCATGGTCGGTCAGGTCGACCTGCAGCGGGGTGATCGAGACAAAGCCGTTGGCGGTGGCGTGGAAATCGGTGCCCTCCCCGGCTTCGCGGGCATCGCCGGCGGGGCCGATCCAATAAATGGCCTCGCCGCGCGGGTTGGTTTGCTGAATCACCGCCTCGCTGGGATGGCGGCGGCCCAGCCGCGTGACGCGGCGAGGCAGGGCGTCGGCATCGGGCCGGTTGGGAATGTTGACGTTCAGCAGGAACGGCTGCGCCGGCAAGCCCTGGGCCAACACCTGCTGCACCACCGCGCGCACCACGCGGCCGGCGGCATCGAGATCGCCCCAGCCCTTGGTGGTCTGCGAGAAGGCGATCGCCGGAATGCCGAACAGATAACCCTCCATCGCCGCGGCCACCGTGCCCGAGTAGAGCGTGTCGTCGCCCATGTTGGCGCCCTGGTTGATGCCCGACAGCACCAGATCGGGCCGGTAGCCCAGCAGGCCGGTCAGCGCCACGTGCACGCAGTCGGACGGGGTGCCGTTGACGAAGCGCGCGCCGGGCTGGCTGGGCCCGGCGGCAAACACCTGCAGCGGCCGGTTCAAGGTCAGCGCGTTGGAGGTGCCGCTGGCGTTTTGCTCGGGCGCGATGACTTCGATCTGGCCCAGGCCCTGCACCGCCGCCACCAAGGCGGCGAGCCCCGGGGCAAGGTAGCCGTCGTCGTTGGCAATCAGGATTCGCATGGTTTCGGATTGTAGGCACCGCAAGCCGCCACCCGTTGGCGGCGGCCGGACGCTGCAGCCATCGCTTCATTTATGGCCACGCCGCCCAGCGCGCCGCCCCGCCCAGCCGCCAAGTCACCCGCGCGACCCGCGCGCCCCGGGCCGCCTGCCTATCATCGACGCCCTACGAGGAGACTTTCATGCATGCCTGGATCTGCAACAACCCGGTCGGTGTCGACGCCCTGCAATGGCAGGAACTGCCCACGCCCGAGCCCCTGGCCGGCCAGGTGCGGCTGGCCGTGAAGGCGTCGAGCCTGAACTTCCCCGACATCCTGATCGTGCAGAACAAGTACCAATTCAAGCCGGCGCTGCCCTTCGTGCCGGGCAGCGAGTTCGCCGGCGTTGTCGAAGCCGTCGGTGAGGGCGTGAGCAATGTGAAGCCCGGCGACCGGGTGGCGGCGATGGCCGGCACCGGCGGTTTCGGCAGCCACGCCATCGTTGCGGCCGACAAGCTGATGCCCTTGCCCGAGGGCATGTCGTTTGAGCATGGCGCGGCCTTCCTGATGACCTATGGCACCACGCAGCACGCGCTGCTCGACCGCGGCCAGCTGAAAGCCGGCGAAACGGTGCTGGTGCTGGGTGCTGCCGGTGGCGTGGGAACGGCCGCGATCCAGATCGCCAAGGCCGCCGGAGCGCGGGTGATCGCCGCCGCATCGACCGATGAAAAATGCGCCCGCTGCCGCGAGATCGGTGCCGACGCGACCATCAACTACACCACTGAGCCGATCCGCGACGCGCTGAAGGCGCTGACCAACGGCAAAGGCCCGGACGTGGTCTACGACCCGGTCGGCGGCGACCTGGCCGAACCCGTGTTCCGGTCGATTGCCTGGCGCGGCCGATACCTGGTAATCGGCTTTGCCGGTGGTGCCATCCCGGCCTTGCCGCTGAACTTGTCGCTGCTCAAGGGCGCGTCCATCGTCGGCGTGTTCTGGGGCGATTTTGTGCGCCGCGAGCCGGCCGCGTTCGCCCGCGATCTGCAGCAACTGGGCCAGTGGTATGCCGAGGGCAAGGTGCGGCCGGTGTTGGACCAAACCCTCAGACTGAGCGACCTGCACGCCGCCTACGCCCGCATGAGCAGCCGGCAGGTGATCGGCAAGCTGGTGCTGACCCACCCGTAACGACGTGTAAAAACCAGCGGCCGCCTCCCCCTCACGGGGGTTGTTGCCGGGGACCGCCTAGGCATCAACTGCGCTAGCATCTGCGGCGGGAGACAGCAGCCATGGCCATCAAGGTCCTCATACTCGAAGACAACCCGGTGGCGCGCAGCTTCTTGTGCCGCGTGGTACGGGAGAGCTTCAGCGACGTCATCGCCATCACCGAAGCCGGTGACCTGGAAAACGCGCGGGCACAGATCAGCCTGGCCGGCGGCCCCAGTGGGCTGCACGGGGTTGACCCATTCAAGCTGATCATGGTCGACCTCGAACTGCCCGACGGCAATGGCATGGAATTGCTGGTCGAGCTGACACACTACCCGGCCACCAAGATCGTCACCACGCTGTATTCCGACGACGACCACCTCTTTCCGGCC
>JAYVDE010000357.1:0-4893 GCA_043749575.1 Burkholderiaceae bacterium
GTGGCACGGCGTATTCAGTGCCGGTGCAGACCTTGCTGTTTTTCACCGCGCTGGGCTTCCTGCCGGCGGTGGTGCTGATGATGACCGGCTTCACCCGCATCGTCATCGTGTTGTCGTTGCTGCGCCAGGCGCTGGGCACGCAGGCCGCACCGCCCAACCAGGTGATCATCGGCCTGAGCCTGTTCCTCACCTTTTTCGTGATGTCGCCGACGCTGGACAAGGTCTACACCGAGGCCTGGGCGCCCTACGCCGCGCAGCAGATCGAGCTGACCGAGGCGGTCGAGCGCGCCGGCAAGCCGATGCGCGCCTTCATGCTCAAGCAGGTGCGCAGCAGCGACCTCAAACTGTTTGCCAACCTGGCCAAGGTGGGCCCCGAGGTCAAGGGCGAAGACCTGCCCTTCCTGGTGCTGGTGCCGGCCTTTGTCGCCAGCGAGCTGAAAAGCGCCTTCCAGATCGGCTTTCTGATCTTCATCCCGTTCCTGATCATCGACATGATCGTGGCCAGCGTGCTGATGAGCCTGGGCATGATGATGTTGAGCCCGGTGCTGGTCTCGTTGCCGTTCAAGCTGATGCTGTTTGTGCTGGCCGATGGCTGGAACCTGCTGCTCGGCTCGCTGGCCGCCTCCTTCACGACATGACAGCCCGCCGACGCGGCCTGCCGCCGCCGCCGCCGCCCGGGCGCCGCCGCCAGCGGCCCGGCCAAGCCGGTTGCGCGGCGTCTGCTGGCTGGCAGCCGCGCAACCTACCCACATTGGAGCCCTGACATGGACAGCCAACAAGCCTTTCACATCGGCCAGCAAGGCCTCTACATGCTGCTGCTGGTGTCGGCGCCGATGCTGATCACCGTGCTGCTGGTCGGCCTGGTCATCAGCATTTTTCAGGCCGCAACGCAGATCAACGAGGCCACGCTGAGCTTCGTGCCCAAGGTGGTGGCCGCGGTGGCGGTACTGGCCATCGCCGGGCCGTGGATGCTGACGATGCTGGTCGAGTACATCCAGCGCACGCTGCTGGCGATCCCCACGGCCGTGGGCTGATGACCCACCCCCGTAGCGCCTGCGGCGGCCTGCCAGGCACGCCTGCGGCCCGCCAAAGCCGGATCCGCGGCGCCCGCTGGCTTGGGCCGCTGCCCGCATCCCAGGTGCGCTGACATGATCAGCCTCACCGAAGGTCAGATCCTGGCCTGGCTCACGCCGCTGCTGTGGCCGTTTTTCCGCGCGCTGGCGCTGCTGGCCAGCCTGCCGGTGTTCGGCCAACGCGCCGTGCCGATGCGGCTGAAGATCGGCTTCGCACTGTTCATCTCACTGGCCGCCCAGCCCTCGCTGCCGGCGATGCCGGTGGTCGCACTCGACAGCCCGCAGGCCGTGCTGGTGATCGTGCAGCAGCTGCTGGTCGGTGTCACGCTGGGCTTTGCGGTGCGCATCGTGTTCGCCGCGGTCGAACTGGGTGGCGAGCTGATCGGCCTGCAGATGGGGTTGAACTTCGCCGGTTTCTTTGACCCCGCCACCGCCGCCCAAGGCACCGCCAGCGGCCGCTTCTTCGGCACCCTGGTGGCCTTTCTGTTCGTGCTGTCCAACGGCCACCTGGCGGTGATCGCCGCGCTGGTGCGCAGCTTCGAGGTCTTTGCCGTCGGCGACGAACCCTTCGCCTTTCTGCGCCAGATGCAAGCACAGCAATGGGGCACCGAGGTTTTCACACTCGGCCTGTGGATCGCGCTGCCGCTGGTCGGCATGCTGCTGTTCGTCAACCTGGTGCTGGGCGTGATCTCGCGCGTGGCGCCGCAGATCAGCGTGTTTTCGGTCGGTTTCCCCATCACCTTGGCGGTCGGCCTGATCGGCATGCTGGTGACCTTGCCGCTGCTGGAGCAGCCGTTTGCGATGGCGCTGCAGCGCATGCTCAGCCTGTTTCAGTGAGAACCGCCGCTCGGGCTTCGCGCTGACCGCCACCTCAGCGGGCGCGCTGACCGCCGGGTCAGCGGGCGCGCTGACCACCTCGCCGGGGCGCAGCGCAGAGCCGCTCAGCTGCCGACCAACCCGTTGCGGATCGCGTAGACCGTCAACTCCGAGTTGTTCTGCAGCCCCAGCTTCTCGAGCACGCGGGCGCGGTAGACGCTCACGGTCTTGGGGCTCAGCGTCAAGTCCTCGGCGATGTCGGCCAGCCGCTTGCCCGAGGCAATCATCACCAGGGTCTGCAGCTCGCGGTCGCTCAGTTTGTCGTGGGCATGCTCGGGCACCGGCGTGGTCAGGCTCTCGACCAGCATCTGCGCGATCTCGGGCGTCACGTACTTGCGGCCCTGGGCCACCGTGCGCACCGCCTGCACGATCAGCTGCGGGTCGCCGCCCTTGTTGACATAACCGTAGGCCCCGGCGCGCAAGGCCCGGATGGCGTACTGGTCCTCGGGGTACATGCTGACCACCAGCACCTTGACCGGCGAGCCCTCGTCCTTGAGCACGTGCAACACGTCCAAGCCGCTGCGCCCGGGCAGGTTGATGTCGAGCAGCAGCACATCGCAGCGGGTGGCGTGCCCGCTCTCGCCCACGGCGGCCAGGCCGCGCAACAGCGCGCGCAACTCGCCGTAGTCGCCGGCCTCGCCGACCACCTGGATGTCGGCGGCATCGGCCAGGGTGTCGCGGATGCCGCGGCGGATCAGCGCGTGGTCGTCACAGAGGATGACTTGGATCATGGGGTTCCCCAACCGGTGGGATCATGGTCGTCGTCCTGGTCGAAATCGGTCTCGCCGTCGGCTTGGGGCCCGGCACCGGCCTTGCGCATCGGCACCGACAGCATCAACACCGTGCCGCTGGCGCTGCTGGAGACATCGACCCAGCCGCCCACCGTGCTGGCCCGCTCGTGCAGGCCACGCAGGCCGAAGCTGCGGGCCTTGGCCAGGTCGCTGCGGGCCAGACCGCGGCCGTTGTCGCTCACTTCAAGTGACAGCACGCCCCGGCTCATCGACAAGTCGATCGTCACCTTGCTGGCCTGGGCATGTTTGCTGACATTGGTGAGCGCTTCCTGGGCAAACCGGTAAGCCACCAGCGGCACGCCGGCAGGCAATTGCATGCTCTCATGGCTGGTGCGAAAGGCGCAGCCCAGGCCGTTGCGCTTCTCGAACTGTGACGCCATCCACTGCAGCGCGGCCACCAGGCCCTGCTCCAGGATCGCCGGGCGCAGGTTGTGCATGATGCGTTGGCTGGCTTCCACCGCATGGGCCACGGTTTCCAGCGCGCTGCGCACCCGCTGCGCAACCGAGGGTGATTCAACGTGGCGGCCGATCCAGGCCAGGTCGAACTTGATCGCGGTGAGGCTGCCACCGACGTCGTCGTGGATCTCGCGGGCGATCGCCGCACGCTCCATCTCCACGCTGGTCTGCAGGTGCTGGGCCAGCTCCGACAAGCGTTGCCGGCTGGCGGCCAGCTCGCGGTCGGCCTGGGTGCGGGCCTGGCGGTCGCGGTGGGCAGTGATCGCGTGCTCCACCGCCGGTGCCAGCCGCGCCAGGTTGTTTTTCAGCAGGTAGTCGCTGGCGCCGTTGCGCATCGCGGCCACCGCGGTGTCCTCGCCGATTTCGCCCGACACCAGGATGAAGGGCAGCGACTTGCCACTGTCCCGCAAGATCTGCTGCGCGCGCAGGCCATCAAAGCCGGGCAGGTTGAAGTCGGACAACACCACATCCCAATCCTGCGTCGCCAAGGCCTCGCGAAAGGCCGGCTCGGTGTCGACCCGCAACACCTCGGCGGCCAGCCCGGCGCGCTGCAAGTGGACCATCGCCAGGTCGTGGTCGGGCGCGCTGTCTTCCAGGTGCAGCACACGCAGGCGCCGGGCGAGCGGACGGGCCGTGGCCAGGCCGGTGTTGGCGCCGCCACGGGGTGGGTCGGTCGGGCGATCGGTCGGGCGGTCGATGGGGCGGTCAGTCAGTCGGTTGGAGCGGGCGGCTAGCGCCGGCTCGGCAGGGGCAGGGGCCATGGCCCGAGTATGGCAAAGCGCCGGGCCCTGCCCGGCGCTTTGGGCCGCCGGCCAGGGCCGCGCGGGCGCACAGGCCGACCGCTGGCCGAGCCCTGGCCGAGCAAGGGCCGAGCAAGGGCCCGGTCGGGCCGCAACTTTCGCTCAACTTCGCCGACCTGCCGCCGAAAAAATCCGCATGCCTGTGCCGAGCCTTCGGCCGGCCTTCCACGCCGAACTGCGGAGTGACGATGCTCAACGAAGAACGGAACCCTGGTGAGCCGGTGGCCCAGCTGCCCTGGCTGGCCGCGGCCGACCTGCAGGACAGCCTGATGGTGGCCAGCAACGATCTCGACCGGCTGCAGCGCCTGCTGGAAGACGCCACCCAGACCCTGATGGGCCATTTTTATGGCGCCTCCGACCACATCAAGCACTTGTCGCGGCTGGCCACGCAGCATCCCGAGCTGCCTGAATCCGACCTGCACGCGACGATGGGCCACCTGGCTGGCGCGGTGACCGCGCTGCAGTTCCAGGACATGGCCACCCAGCTGATCGCCCACACCCACCGCCGCCTGCGCAACTGCGCCGACCGCCTGGCGCGCGACATGATGGGCGACGACGACGAGGACGGCGCGGCGGTGTGCGACGACGTCGAACTGCGGCCCAACCCGGTGACCCAGGACGAGATGGACGCCGGCTCGGTCGAGCTGTTTTAAGTTTTGCGGTCTGTTAGCCGAAAACCCACTGTTTCCCGGAGATAACGATGCATTCAATCCTTGCCGTCGACGATTCAGCCTCGATGCGCCAGATGGTTTCGTTCACCTTGAAGAACGCCGGTTTCAACGTCGTCGAGGCGGTCGACGGCCAGGACGCCTGGGAGAAGGCCGGCCAGCGCGACTTCAGCCTGGTGCTGACCGACCAGAACATGCCGCGCATGGACGGCATCTCGCTGACCAGGAA
>JAYVDE010000358.1:0-12612 GCA_043749575.1 Burkholderiaceae bacterium
CTGGACAACCTGGCCTCGTGGCGCATGGTGACGCCGCAAGCCAAGTGGCTGGAAGTGATCCGCCTGAACCACAACCTGGGCAAGATCCACGACGCGCCAATGGCCAGTTTCGAACTGCGCTGGTTCGATGCCACGGGCAAGGTGCTGGAGAAGACCGAGCGGCTCGACATCCCCGGCCGCGTCTTCCGCAAAGAAGGACTGGGCAAGGACGTCACCGACAAGTTCCTGGCCGGCCTGCCCGGCATCCAGAAAGAAGGCTGCGACGGCCTGATCACCAGCGCGCGCTGGATCGTGCACAAGATGCCCGGCCATGTGCGCACGGTGTGCCTTGAGTTTTTCGGCAACCCGATCCTGTCGGTGCCGGCGATCGTCGAGATCAAGGATTTCTTGTTCGAGGATGCGAAACGGGGTGGCGCCATCCTGGCCGGGCTGGAGCACCTGGACGACCGCTACCTCAAGGCGGTGGGCAATGCCACCAAGAGCAAGCGCAGTGCGCTGGCCGGCGCCGCAGGCGGCTCCGGGCTGCCCAAGATGGTGTTGATCGGCGACATCGTCGGCGACGATGCGGACGCCGTGGCCCGCGCCACCAGCGAGGTGGTGCGCATCGCCAATTCACGCGGCGGCGAAGGTTTTGTCGCCGTCAGCGCCGATGCGCGCAAGAAGTTTTGGCTCGACCGCAAGAAGACCGCGGCCATCGCCCGCCACACCAATGCCTTCAAGGTCAACGAGGACGTGGTGATCCCGCTGGAGCGCATGGGCGAATACACCCTGGGCATCGAGCGCATCAACATCGAGCTGAGCCTGCGCAACAAGCTGGCGCTGCTCGACCGGCTGGAGGATTTTTTGGCGGCCGCCCAAAACTCGGGCAGCCTGCCGCTGGGCAAGACCGACGATGCCAGCGACATCCCCAGCGCCGAGTGGCTGGAAGACCGCGTGCAGCAGGCGCTGGCCAAGTTGCGCGAGGTGCGGGCGCAGTGGCAGCACTGGTTGCGCCACCTGGATGTCGCCGCGCTACACGATGGCGGTGAAGACGGCCGCCCCTATTTCGAACAACTGCAAGACCACTCGCTGCGTGCCAGCTGGAAGCTGCAGGTCTTCAAGCCCTTAGCGGCGCTGTTCGCCGGTGCGGCGTTTGCGCCCGTCGTGGCCGAGTTCAAGCGCCTCCATGCCGAGGTGCTGCGCGGCCGGGTGTGGGTGGCCCTGCACATGCATGCCGGCGATGGCAATGTGCACACCAACATCCCCGTCAACAGCGACCACTACGAGATGCTGCAGACCGCGCACGAGGCGGTTGCCCGCATCATGGCGCTGGCCCGCAGCCTGGGCGGTGTGATTTCGGGCGAGCACGGTATCGGCATCACCAAGCTCGAGTTCATGACCGATGCCGAGCTGAGCGACTTTGCCGACTACAAGGCCCGCATCGACCCCGAAGGCCGCTTCAACAAGGGCAAACTGCTGCGCGGTGATGCCCTGCGCGCGCTGGGCGCCGACGTGCACGCTGCCGACCTGAGCCATGCCTACACGCCCAGCTTCGGGCTGATGGGGCATGAGTCGCTGATCATGCAGCAGAGCGACATCGGCGCCATTGCCGACAGCATCAAGGACTGCCTGCGCTGCGGCAAGTGCAAGCCGGTGTGCTCCACCCACGTGCCGCGGGCCAACTTGCTGTACAGCCCGCGCGACAAGATCCTGGCGACCTCGTTGCTGATCGAGGCGTTTCTGTACGAAGAGCAAACCCGGCGCGGCGTCAGCCTGAAGCACTGGGAAGAGTTCGAGGACGTCGCCGACCACTGCACCGTCTGCCACAAGTGCTTGTCGCCGTGCCCGGTGAAGATCGACTTCGGTGATGTCTCGATGGCGATGCGCAACCTGCTGCGCAAGATGGGCCAGAAGAGCTTCCGCCCTGGCAATGCCGCGGCCATGTTGATGCTCAACGCCACCAACCCGCAGACCATCAAGCTGGTGCGCAGCGCGATGGTCGGCGTGGGCTTCAAGGTGCAGCGTTTTGCCAACGACCTGCTCAAGCTGGCCGCCCGCAAGCAGACCAGCGCGCCGCCGGCCACGCTGGGCGCGGCGCCGGTGCGCGAGCAGATCATCCACTTCATCAACAAGAAGCTGCCCGGCGGCCTGCCCAAGAAAACGGCGCGTGCGCTGCTCGACATCGAAGACCGCGACTACGTGCCGATCATCCGCAACCCGCTGGCCACCACGGCCGAGACCGAGGCGGTGTTTTATTTCCCGGGTTGCGGCAGCGAGCGGCTGTTCAGCCAGGTGGGCTTGGCCACCCAGGCCATGCTGTGGCATGCCGGCGTGCAGACCGTGCTGCCACCGGGTTATTTGTGCTGCGGTTATCCACAGCGCGGCAGTGGTCAATTCGACAAAGCCGAGAAGATCATCACCGACAACCGGGTGCTGTTTCACCGCGTCGCCAACACGCTGAACTACCTCGACATCAAGACCGTGGTGGTCAGCTGCGGCACCTGCTACGACCAGTTGCAGGGCTACAAATTCGAGCAAATATTTCCCGGCAGCCGGATCATCGACATCCACGAATACCTGCTGGAAAAAGGCATCACGCTGGCGGCTGCAGGCGATGGCGAAAATGCCACCGGCTACCTCTACCACGACCCCTGCCACAGCCCGATGAAGTTGCAAGAGCCGATGAAGACGGTCAAGGCACTGGTCGGCCCCAACGTGTTGAAGAGCGAACGCTGCTGCGGCGAGAGCGGCACGCTGGGCGTCAGCCGGCCCGACATCGCCACCCAGATCCGCTTCCGCAAGGAAGAAGAGTTGCGCGGCGACGAAGTGGCGCTGCGCACGCACATGGCCAGCGTCGCCGAGCCGGGCGGCACCGGCGCGGTGGTGACCAACGCCGGCACCACCGGCACCGGCACCGCCAACATCAAGATCTTGACCTCCTGCCCCAGTTGCTTGCAGGGCCTGACGCGTTTCCAAGACGATCTGAGCAACGGCTTGCTGGAAGCCGACTACATCGTGGTCGAGATGGCCCGCAAAATCCTGGGCGACAGCTGGCTGCAGGACTACGTCGGCCGCGCCAATGCGGGCGGCATCGAGCGGGTGCTGGTCTAACGCTCAGTGCGGATGCCGGTGGTGGGCATCCGGAAAGTGCGCGTGACTGTGCGTCAGCAGCTCGTGGCGATGCAGGTGGGCATGGCGGGTCGGCACATCACCTGAGGCGTCTGCATCGGCGTGGGCATGCTCATGGTGGGCGTCGTGCTCATGTTCATGCAGGTGCTCGATGGGGTCGTGGCGGTGGGCATGCGCATGCGTTTCGCTCAAGTGCAGCCACAGCCCCAGCGCCATCAGCGCCCCCGCCACCAGCAAGGCCGGCGTGACGGGTTCACCCAACCAGGTGACGGCCAGCACGGCACCGAAAAACGGCGCGACCGAGAAGTAGGCACCGGTGCGTGCCGTGCCGAGGTGACGCAGCCCGATGACAAACAGCACCAGGCTGATGCCGTAGGCCGCCAGGCCGAGGGCCATGGCGGCGGCGACCAGGCCCGCTGGCGGCCAGGCACTGCCGGCCCACAGCGCCAGCAGCAGGTTCACCGAGCCGGCGGCCAGGCCCTTGATCGACGCGATCCAGGTCGCGTCGTGCAGCGCTACCTTGCGCGTCAGGTTGTTGTCGACGGCCCAGGCCGCGCAAGCGCCCAGCACCGCCAAGGCCGGCCAGGCGGCGCCGAACTGCGCGGCTGTCGGCCAGCTCAGCACCACGGCGCCGGCCACGATGGCCAGCATGCCGATGGCGATGCGGCGGTCGAAGTTTTCCTTGAAGGCAAACCACGCGAGCAGCGCCGTGAACACACCTTCGGCATTCAGCAGCAGCGACGCGCCCGAGGCCGGCATGCGCGTCAGCCCGACCATCAGCAGCAGCGGCCCGACCACACCACCAGCCAGCACCGCGCCGGCCAGCCAGCCCCACTGCTCAGCCGGCAGGTGCACGGGCGCAGCGCGACGGACCAGCCGCCAGGCGCCGAGGCCTAGGCCCGAACCCAGGTAGAGCAGCCCCGCCAGCATCCAGGGGTCGATGCCGACCAGCAGCTGCTTGGCGATCGGCGTGCCCGCGCCGAACAGCGCGGCGGCCGCCAAGGCCGCGGTGACGCCAGGTTGGTGCCACACGCGCAGTGGCAAGGCGGGCGGATTGGGGTCGCTCATGGGGTGTTCCGGGTGAAGGGGCGTGCCGGACTGGCGTGTCGGCTCGCCCTGGCGGACGAGCTGGATCAGCCGCCGCTCAGGCCTGCGGTGGCGGCAGCCGCAGTGTGTCAGTGCCTCAGCGCCTCAGTGCGGCGTCGCGGCGCTCACCCGCCAGACGACATCGCCGACGTCGTCGGCCACCAGCAGGGCGCCGTCGCGGGCCAAGGCCACGCCGACCGGGCGGCCGTAGGACACCCGCTCGTCGGCGGCGAGAAAGCCGCTCAGGATGTCGCGCGGCGGGCCGGCGGGGCGGCCGTCGGCAAACGGCACAAAGACCACCTTGTAGCCACTGAGCTTGCTGCGGTTCCACGAGCCGTGCTGGCCGATGACCATGCCGTCCTCCGCAAAGCCGGGCAGCGTGCCGCCGGGCAGCCAGCACAGGCCCAGCGACGCGGTATGCCCGCCCAGCGCGTAGTCCGGCACCAGGGCCTTGGCGACCAGGGCGGCATCCTGCGGCACCCGGTCGTCCACCGTCTGGCCCCAGTAGCAAAAGGGCCAGCCGTAGAAGCCGCCGTCCTGCACCGCGGTCAGGTAGTCCGGCGGCGTCTCGTCGCCCAGGCCATCACGTTCATTGACGACCGTCCAGAGCGCGCCGCTGCGCGGTTCCCAGGCCAGGCCCACGGGGTTGCGCAGGCCGCTGGCGAAGATGCGGCTGGCGCCGCTGGCCAGGTCCAGCTCGTAGATGCAGGCCCGGCCCTGCTCGATGTCCAGTCCGCCCTCGGCGATGTTGCTCATCGAGCCGACGCCGACGTACAGCCGGCGCCCGTCCGGGCTGGGCAGCAGGCTGCGGGTCCAATGGCCGCCGGGTTTGAAGCGGGCCAGCGGGCGACCGGGCGCGGTGATCCGGGTCGTGCCCTCGGTGTAGGGGAAGGCGACCACCCCGTTGGTGTTGCCGACATAAAAGGTGTCGCCCAGCAAGGCCATGCCGAAGGGCTGGCGCAAGCCCTCCAGCAAGGTGTCGCGGATCTCGGCCACGCCGTCGCCGTCGGCATCGCGCAGCAGCGTGATGCGGTTCGGGCTGACACCGAGGGCCCCCGCGCGCTGCATCGTGGCGACCATGGCATGGCCGAACAGCGACTTGACCGGCCCGGCCACGACCAGCGCCTCGGCCACCGTGACATCGCCGTTGGGCAGCACGTGAAGCCAGCGTGGGTGCTTGAGCCCGCTGGCAAAGGCATTGACCTGCAGACCGGGCGCGGCCAGCGGGGTTTGCCCCGCCGCCCAGCCCTGGGCGGTGGGCATCTTCAGCGTCGGGATGCTGCCTTGCGGTCGGGCCTCGGGAATGGTCGGCGTGGCGCCCACGGCCTGCGCCGGCACGCCGCCTTGCAGCCGTCGAATCAAGATCGCCGCGTCGCCGACCACGGCGACCAGCTGCGCCAAAACGCTGGACTTGTTCATTGTTTTTCTCCGCTGGATCGCGCCCCGTTTGAGCAAGTGCTCAGCGGTCACGACTGGCCGCATTGTCAGGGCCCAGGATCGTGGCCGGCCGCAGCCTGGGCGGGTGGCTGGATCGCACCTACGCAGTCGGCAGGCGCACCGGCGCAGCGCGGCGCACCAGCCGCCAGGCGCCGAGGCCGAGGCCCGAACCCAGGTAGAGCAGCCCCGCCAGCATCCAGGGGTCGATGCCGACCCGCAGCTGCTTGGTGATCGGCGTGCCCGCGCCGAACAGCGCGGCGGCAAGCAGGGCCGCGGCGACGCCAGGCTGGCGCCAGGCGGTCATCGACAGGGCGGGCGGGTGTCGGTCACTCACGGGTGTCGCTCCGGGCGGGCCTGGGCCGTGCTTCGGCCCTCACGGCGGTGTTTGAAACCGCCTATGACCGCTCGTCCTGTTTCTTCGAGCCAAACGGATAGGCGCCGCCAGGTGTGCCCTTGGGCGGGATCTTGAGCGACAAGACCATCGTCACGGCCAGCGTGACCACGGTGAAGCCGAGCGAAAACACCACTGGAATCTTGTAGATGTCGATCAGCAACATCTTGGCGCCGATGAACACCAGGACGATCGCCAGGCCGTAGCTGAGCAGGTGGAAGCGCTCGTGCATGTTGGCCAGCAGGAAGTACATCGCCCGCAGGCCGAGGATCGCGAACACGTTGGAGGTGAGCACGATGAAGGGGTCGGTCGTGATCGCGAAGATGGCCGGGATCGAGTCGACCGCGAACACGATGTCGACGATGCCGATGAGCAGGATCACCACCAGCAGCGGCGTGGCCATCTTGACGCCGCCCACCACGGTGAAAAACTTCTCGCCGTCGTAGTCCGGTGAGATCTTGAAGCGGCCGCGAATCCACTTCAGGGCGGGGTTGTTGTCCAGATCGGGCTCCTGGCCGGCAGCCCACCACATCTTGATGCCGGTGAACAGCAGGAAGGCACCGAACACGTACAGAACCCAGTGGAACTGGGCGATCAGCCAGGCCCCCACCAGGATCATCGCCGCACGCAGCACCAGCGCACCCAGGATGCCGATCATCAGCACGCGCTTCTGAAACTCGGCCGGCACCGCGAAATAGGTGAACAGCATCAGAAACACGAAGATGTTGTCGACCGCAAGCGCCTTTTCGATCAGGTAACCGGTCAGAAACTCCAAGGACTTGACGTTGGCCAGTGAGCGCGCGGCCTCATCGGTGCCGGCGCCGCCGAGGTACCACCACAACCAGCCCATGAAGACAACGGACACGCCGACCCAGACGAGCGACCAGATAGTCGCCTCGCGGGTGCTGACGCGGTGCGCCCCCTGCTTGCTCATCGCAAAAAAGTCGACCAGCAGCGCGACCAGCACGAATGCTGCGAACAAGGACCACATGAGTGGAGAACCGATGGATTGCATGACCGCCTTTGAAGTGAGTTGCAGGGAGCCACCCGGCAGCTCGCTGGTGTGCGAACGTCGTGGTGGCGTCATGGACCCAAGGCTGGTCTTGCCGTGCCGACGATTGCGCGGTCAATGACCGGTATCGTGACCTGCAGCGCCGGGACGTGGTGTAGAGCACCGCGGCCGTATTGACGACACTGCACCGAAACTGCGACCTGACTTTCAGCCGCTTTTCGGTAGCTACTCCCCAACAAGAGTGGAAATGAGTCTAGCAGCGTCAGGCCCGGCATGGCGGCTGCGGGGCCCGCCTGCCAAGGGTGGCCAGGTGCGGCAAGCGGATCATCCGGCACCTCACCGGGTCAAAAGGCTGCTGGCGCGCCGAAGCGTGCTGATTTGCAGCGGGGCGATGCCGCGCGACACCGCGCCGCCGCAAGCCCGTGGCATCAGGGCCTCGGGGCGTTTGTGGCGTCATGGTCGATCAGCGCGGTGGCGCTGTCGGTGAGCAGCGCGGTGGCGCTGTCGTCCTTCAGCGCGATGCCGGTGAGCCGGCGGCGCAGCGCCTCGCGCAGCAGCCAGGCCATGCGCTGCGCCGCTGCCTCGGGCGCCAGGCCTTCAGGGCGGATGTTGCTGACGCAGTTGCGCTGCGCGTCGCTGCAGCCGATGTGTGGTGCGTGGGTCAGGTAAGCGCCCAGGCTGTCGGGTGAACTGAGGCCCGGCCGCTCGCCCAGCAGCACCAGCACCAGCCGGGCCTGCAGCAGCGCGCCGATCTCGTCACCCAGGGCCACGCGGGCCTGGCTGGCGATGACCAGCGGCGCCAGGCGCAGGCTGCCGGCCAGCGTGTCGGTCAGGGCCTTCAAAAATGGTGCGGCATGGCGTTGTGCGGCCACCGCCGACAGGCCGTCGGCCACCACCACGGCCAAGTCCACCGGGCCCTGGGCGCAGCCCGCCAAGGCCTCGGCGCTGGCGCTGTCCAGCCGGCGGCCCCAGTCGGGGCGGCGCAGGTAGGCCGCGCGGTCAGGCGCCCGGCTGCGCACCTCGACCACCGGCCCGCCGGCCGGCGGCACGGCCGCACGCAGGGCGGCCAGCAACGCCGGAACCGCCAGCGGCACCAACACCGCGTCGCGCGCCTGGGCGTGGGCGGCCGCAAAGCGCAGCAGCTCGGCCGTCGGCAGGCTGCTGCCGGCGCGGCCCAGGGCGATGCGCGCCGGCGTGTGGCGGCGCAGTTCAATCCAGGGGTCGGCGGCGGGCGCATCGCCGGGCGGCAAGGGGCGGGTCATGCGCTGGGGCCTTGCAGCAAGGGGCTGAACGACGCGGCGAGCGCCGGCCGTGCCGGGCTGGGCAACAAACGGCCATGGGCATCGGTCAGGCCCAGGCGCTGCAGCCAGGCCTCGAACTCGGGCGCGCGCTTCAGGCCCAACAGCTGGCGCGCAAACAGCGCGTCGTGGAACGAGGTGCTCTGGTAGTTCAGCATCACGTCGTCGGCGCCCGGCACGCCCATCATGAAGTTCAGCCCGGCGCTGGCCAGCAACACCAGCAGGTTGTCCATGTCGTCGCTGTCGGCCTCGGCATGGCTGGTGTAGCAGATGTCGCAGCCCATCGGCAGGCCCAGCAGCTTGCCGCAGAAATGGTCTTCCAGCCCGGCGCGGATGATCTGCTTGCCGTCGTAAAGGTATTCGGGCCCGATGAAGCCGACCACCGTGTTGACCAGCAGCGGCCGGTAGCGGCGGGCCACCGCGTAGGCGCGGGCCTCGACCGTCTGCTGGTCGACGCCGTGGTGGGCGTTGGCCGACAGCGCGCTGCCCTGGCCGGTTTCGAAATACATCACATGGGCGCTGGCCGGGTCCCCGAGCGGGCTGCGCTTGAGCGACAGCGCCGCGGCATGGGCCTCGTCGAGCAGCGCCAGGTTGATGCCGAAGCTGCGGTTCGTGCCTTCAGTGCCACCGATGCTCTGGAACACCAGGTCCACCGGCGCGCCCAGGGCCATGGCCTGCAGCGTGTTGCTGAGGTGGCTCAGCACGCAGCTCTGGGTGGGGATCTGGTGGCGGCTGATCAGCTCGTCCAGCAGATGCAGCAGCCGCACCTGCGCGGCCACGCTGTCGGTTGCCGGGTTGATGCCGATCACCGCATCGCCGGCGCCGTAGAGCAGGCCGTCGAGCAGGCTGGCGACGATGCCGGCGGGGCTGTCGGTGGGGTGGTTGGGCTGCAGCCGCACCGCCAGCGTGCCGGGCAAGCCGAGGGTGTTGCGAAACCGCGTGACCACCCGCACCCGGCTGGCGACCAGCATCAAGTCCTGGTTGCGCATCAGCTTGCTGACCGCCGCCACCATCTCGGGCGTGAGGCCCGGCGCCAGCGCCGCCAGCGACGCCGTGGTCGCAGCGTCCGACAACAACCAGTCGCGCAGGCCGCCAACCGTGAGCTGTGCCACCGGCGCAAAGGCCAAGGCGTCGTGGCTGTCGATGATCAACCGGGTGATCTCGTCGGCCTCGTAGGGCACCAGCGCCTGCTGCAAGAAGGTGACCAGCGGCAGGTCGGCCAGTGCCGCGCGGGCAGCCACCCGCTGCTGGGTGCTGTGGGCGGCGATGCCGGCCAGCTGGTCGCCCGACCGGACCGGCGTGGCCTTGGCCAGCAGGTCGCGCAGGTCGGCGAAGTGGTAGGTCTCGGCCCCAGCAGCGGCGCGGTAGGCCATGGCCGCTACACCCCGGCATGCGTTGCAATGCCCATCTCGTGCAGCGCTTCTGCCACCGCGTTGACGGCCTGCTGGATCTCGGGCGCACCGATCGCGCCGATGCAGCCGACCCGGAAAGTCTCCGCCGTCGTCAGCTTGCCCGGGTACAGCAGGAAGCCGCGGGCTTTGGCCGCGTCGTAGAAGCGCTTGAAGTCGTAGGCCGGGTGCGCGGGCGCATGGAAGGTGACGATGATCGGCGCCTGGTGCTCGGGTTTCAGGAAGGGCCGCAAACCCAGCGCGCGCAGGCCGTCGACCAGCGTGCGGCAGTTGCCGGCATAACGCGCCAGCCGGGCGGTCTGGCCGCCTTCTTCCTCGAACTGGGTGATCGCCTCGGCCAGCGCCACCACCACGTGGGTGGGCGGGGTAAAGCGCCACTGGCCGGTTTTTTCCATGTAGGCGTGCTGGTCGTGCAGGTCCATCGCCAGGCTCTGGCTGTTGCCGGCGCAGCCGTCCAGCACCGCCTGGCGAATGATCACGAAGCCCATGCCGGGCACCCCTTCCAGGCACTTGCCGCTGGCCGCCACCAGGGCGTCGAAGCGCACCGCGCGGGCGTCGATCGGCAGCGCGGCAAAGCTGCTCATCGCGTCGACGATCAAGCCCTTGCCGTGCCGCTCGCAGACCGCCGCCACGGCGGCCAGTGGGTTTTCGACGCCGGCACCGGTCTCGCAGTGGATCAACACCACGTGGCTGATGCTGGCGTCGGCGCGCAGGTGTTCATCCAGCACCGTGGGGCAGACCGGCGCATCTTCGGCAAAACCCACCACGCTGACCCGCCGGCCCATCATCTGGGTGAGCTTGCCGGCCCGTTTGCAGTAGGCGCCGTTGTCCAGCACCAGCACATGGCCTGCTCTCGGCACCAGCGTGGCCACCGCGGCCTCCACGCTGAAGGTGCCGCTGCCCTGCAGCGGCACCACCACATGGCTCAGCTGGCCGTGCACGATGGCCAGCAGGCGCTGGCGCACACGGGCCGTCACGGCAATGAACTCGCTGTCCCACGAGCCCCAGTCGTGCAGCATCGCCAGCTTGGTACGCAGCGTGGTGGTCAGCGGGCCAGGGGTCAGCAGGATGCGGTCGCGGTCCATGGGGGTGGGTCTCCGGGGTGGGTCATATTTTCCAAGCCTGGGTTCGTCGCTCGACGGCCCAGGCCAGCGCGGTGAAGGCCAGCATGGCGACGCCGGACGCCGCGGTGATCAGCACGGCCATCGCGGCGGCCACGCCCATCTCGCCGGCCTCGTCGAGGTTGAGGATGGCGATCGCCGCCACCTTGGTCTCGGGCGAATACAAGAACACCACCGCCGAGATTGTGGTCATCGCGTTGATGAAGAAGTAGCGCGCGATGTCGATCAACGCTGGCGAGCAGATCGGCAGCGTGACGCGGCGCAAGGTGACCCAGAACGGCACCTTCAGCGAGGCCGACACCGCCTCGAATTCAGCGTCCAGCGCCTTCAGCGCTGTCACGGCGGTCAAGTGGCCGGTGGTGTAGAAGTGGGCGATGGTGCACACCGTCAGCAGCGTCATCGTGTGGTACAGGCCGTTCAAGGGGTTGGCGGGCGCGTTGAAGAAAAAAATGTAGCCCAGGCCCAGCACCAGGCCCGGCACCGCCATCGGCAGCATCGCCAGCAGGCGCACGGCGTTGCGCAGTGGGCCGGTACCGTTGGTTTTTTCCAGCAGGTAGGCGCCGCTGAAGACCAGCATGGTGCCGAACACCGCCGTGCCGGCGGCCATGGCCAGGCTGTTGGCGAAGGCCGAGCCAACCTCGGCATCGACCAGCCCCATCGTGTAGTGGGCCAGCGTGGGGCGCAGGTCATAGGGCCAGAACTTGGCAAATGACGCGAACACCGCCATGCCCATCATCGCCAGCACCAAGCCGGCGACCACCACGCAATAGGCGGTGGCCAGGCCGTCGCGCCAGGGCTTGGCCTGGGGCCGGTAGGGCACGGCGCGGGCGGTCAGCAGGGCGGTTTGTTTGGCGGCCACCAGCCGGTCGACGGTGAAGGTCAGCACCGCAGGGGCCAGCAGCAGCAGCGCCACCACCGCGCCGCGCTGAAAGTCTTGCTGGCCGATCACCAGCTTGAACACGTCGGTGGCCAGCATGTTGAAGTTGCCGCCAATCACCTTGGGGATGCCGAAGTCGGTCATCACCAGCGTGAAGCTGACCAGCGCGGCCGAAATCAGCCCGTACTTGGCGCCCGGCAGCGTGACGGTGAAAAAGCGGCGCAGTGCACCAGTGCCCATCGCGTCGGCGGCCTCGTAGAGCCGGCCATCGGCCGCGTTGAGTGCGGTGACCAGGATCATCAGCGCATGCGGCAGCACCGCGAAGCACTCGGCCAGCACGATGCCCGGCGCGCCGTAGATCTGGTTGATGCCCAGCGCTTGCATCGCGCCCTTCAACACGCCCTGGTTGCCGAACCAGTAGATCAGCGAGATCGCAGACAGCAGCGAGGGCGCCAGCAGCGGCAGCAGCGTGATGCCGCGGAACAGCGGCTTGAAGCGCATGCGGCTGCGGCGCAGTGCGTAGGCAAAGCCAAAGGCCAGCGGCAGGGTGATCAGCGTGACCAGCGCCGCACGAAAGTTCTTCACCATCACGCTGCCCGGCGCCAAGTACGGATTGATCTCGGCGGCGCTGGTCACCTTCACGCTGGTGATCACCGACTTTGGTATCCCCAAGGTGATCGGTGGCAACTTCAACGTGCTGGCCACCGATGTCTTCAAGCTGGTGATCGGCCAGCAGGATTTCGCCCGGGGCGCGGTGGTGGCCATCCTGCTGCTGGCGCCGGCCTTTCTGACCTTCGGCGTCGATCACTACGTCAGCAAGCGCCAGACCGCGATGCTCACCGCGCGGGCGGTCCCCTATGCGCCGAAGATGGC
>JAYVDE010000359.1:0-4852 GCA_043749575.1 Burkholderiaceae bacterium
TGCCCAGCTTGTCGGCGTAGGCCGGATCGGTGGCGTAGCCGGCCTTCTGCAGGCCCATCGCGAACTGCTTGGCGTCGGCCGCGCCGGCCACCACGGCGGCATAACGCGGGCTGTCCTTCATCAGCCGGGCGTAGTCGGCAAATGATGCGGCCTCGCTGGCGTAGGCGCGAAACTTTTGCACCAGCTTGCGCGGCTGGCCGCCGATGTATTCGGTGGTGGTCACGTCCACGGTCGGCCCGTCCCAGCGGCCGCCGGCCTTGATGCCGAACAGGTTGTGGCTGTTGCTGCCGTCGCGGCCGATGATCTCGCGCTTGCCCCAGCCGGTTTCCAGCGCGGCCTGGGCCAGCATGAATTGCGCCGGGATGCCGGTCTCGACCGAGGCGGCCTCGGCGGCCGCGCTGTGCTGCTGGACAAAGCCGGCGGCGCTTTTTTCGGGCAGCTTGGGCACGGCGTCGGGGCTGCTGACGATCGGCAGGCTCTTGTTGGCGCTGCCGGCGCTGGGGATCGGGCCCGGCACCAGCGCCATCTGGCGCTCCAGCTGCTTGGCGATCACGTCGGACAGGCTGCCGGGCTGGCCGGCCATCTTGCTGACCAGCTGGGCGTCGAGCATCTCGGTGCCCAGCTTGGTGGCGGCGTTGTCGAGCATGCCGCTGGCCTGGGTCGACGCGCGCATGGTCTTCATCAGCTCGTTCATGAACAGCGACTCGAACTGCTTGGCGGCCTCGCGCGCGGCGGTTTTTGGGTCTTGCCCGGCGCTGCGGCGCAGGCCGTCCAGGCTGCGCGCGTCGGTGACCAGCGCAGCACTGCCGATGCCTTTTGCGCCACCGGTGGTGGCGCCCAGGGTTGCGCCACCGCTGGCGCCCAGCGGCGTGAGGGGCATGGCGGCCATGGTCAGATCACCTCCAGTTCGGCGTTCAACGCGCCGGCCGTTTTCATCGCCTGCAAGATGGCCTGCAGGTCGGCCGGCGTGGCGCCCAGCGTGTTGAGGGCGCGCACCACGTCGGCCAGCTTGGCGCCGGCGGGCAGGTGCATCAGCGCCCCGCCCTGCTGGGTGATGGCGATGTCGACCTGCTCGGTCTGCACCGTGCGGCCACCGGCCAGCGGGTTGGGCTGGCTGACCACCGGGGTCGAATTGACCGTCACCGTCAGCGCACCATGGGCGACCGCGCAGCTGCCCAGCGTGACCGCATCGTTCATCACCACCGAGCCCGTGCGGGCGTTCAGCACCACCCGGGCGGCGGGCTTCTGGGTGATGACTTCCAGGTTCTCGATGTCGGCCATAAAGCTGACATGGTCGGTGGCCTGGGCCGGCATGCGCACCTGCACCACGCGACCGTCCATCGCCTGCGCCGTGCCGTCGCCCTTGGCGCGGTTGATGGCCCCGGCGACCGCGCGGGCGGTGGCGAAGTCATTGGCTGCCAGGTTGTACTGCAACACGCCGTTCTGGCTGAAGGCGGTGGGCACGGCACGTTCGACGGTGGCGCCGTCGGGCACGCGGCCCGACGCCAGGTGGTTGATCTGCACCTTGCTGCCGCCGGCCGCGGCGCCAGCGCCGCCGACCACCAGGCTGCCCTGGGCCATGGCGTAGACCTGGCCGTCGGCACCGCGCAGCGCGGTGGCCACCAGCAGGCCGCCCCGCAGGCTCTTGGCGTTGCCGGCCGACGAAACGTTGATGTCGATGCGCTGGCCAGGCTGGGCAAACGCCGGCAGCTCGGCGGTGACCACCACCGACGCCAGGTTGCGCGGCTGGGTGCTGGTGCCCGGCGGCAGGACGATGCCGTTCTGCTGCAGAAAGGCGGCCAGCGCCTGCGGCGTGTACGGCGCCTGGGTGGCCTGGTCGCCGGTGCCGTCCAGCCCGAACACCAAACCGAACCCGGTCAACTGGTTCGCCCGCACGCCCTGCACACTGCCCAGCTCCTTGACACGGGCGGCGTGCGCCGGCCACCACACCGCTGCACTGGCGCAGAGCAGGCTGACCAGCACCACCGCGCGCATCAGGCGGTCGGCATCGGGTTTGCGAAATTTGAATCGAGCGGTCATGGTGGTGTCTGAATGGGCCGCTGGCGTGGCGGCTGGAGTGGGACGGCTGGCGTGGCGGCTGCGGGACGGAAAGACAGCGGTGTCAGATCGGCTGCTCAGATCGGCAGCACGGTCATGAAAAAGCGCGCCAACCAGCCCATTGACTGGGCCTCGGCCTGCTGGCCGCGGCCGCGCTGCTCAACCCGCACGTTGGCGATCTGGGTGCTCTGCACGGTGTTGCCGGGGGCGATCGACATCGGGTCGACCTGGCCCGAAAAACGCAGCACGTCGACATTGGCGTTGACACCGACCTGCTTCTCGGCCGAGACGATCAGGTGGCCGTTGGCCAGCACCTGCACAACAGTGTCGGTGATGGTGCCGGAGAAGTCGTTGCTGTTTTCGGTGGTGCCCTTGCCGCCAAAGGTGTTGCTGGCATTGCCGGTGGCGGTGGCGCGGGTCAGCGCCGACGGCTTGAGCAAGGGCAGCGCCGAGATCGACGCGCTGAGGCCGCCGCTGCGGTCGACCGAGCTGGTGCTCTTCTGCACCGCGCTGACCTTTTCGACGATGCTGACGGTGAGGATGTCGCCGACGATGCGGGCCCGGTGGCTCTCGAACAACGGCCGGTAGCGGTCGGCCTGGAAGATGGCGCCGCTGGGCCGCGGCGCGGCCACGGCGGGCGGCGTTACGGCCACCGCCGGCAAGGGCAGCGCGGCCGATGGCAGCACCAGATCGACCGGCGGCAGGCGGGCCATCTGCTGGCAGCCCGTGAGGCCCAGCCCCAGCCCGGCCAGCAGCACCGCGACGCAGCCGCGCAGGGTGGTGAATTGCTTCGGCGCCATCACAGCTGGGCCAGCTTCTGCAGCATCTGGTCGGAGGTCTGCACGGCCTTGGAATTGAGCTCGTAGGCGCGCTGGGTCTGGATCATCGACACCAGCTCTTCGACCACGTTGACGTTGCTGGTCTCCAGGCTGCCATAGGCCAAGGCGCCCAGGCCACCGCTGGCGGGCGCGCCGGCCTGCGGTGCGCCCGACGCGGCGGTCTCGGCATACAGGTTCTCGCCGCGCGGCTCCAGGCCACCCGGGTTGACGAAGCCGGCCAGATGGAGCTGGCCCAGCTGCTGTGGCGCGGTCTGGCCGACCGACGTCGTCGCGGTGACAAAACCGTCCTTGGACACATTGATCGACAGCGCGTTGGTCGGCACCGTCAGGCCCGGCTGCAGCAGATAGCCAGCCTTGGTGACGATCTGGCCCTGGGCGTTGACCTCGAACGAGCCATCGCGGGTGTAGGCAGTGGTGCCGTCGGGCATCTGCAGCTGGAAGAAGCCGTTGCCCAGCACGGCCATGTCGTAGGCGCCGCCGGTCTGCTGCAGGTTGCCCTGCGAGAAGTTGCGCGCGATGCCCACTGGCCGCACACCCAGGCCGACCTGCAAGCCGGTGGGCAACTGGGCCTGCTCGGCGGTGTTGGCGCCAACCTGGCGCAGGTTCTGGTACATCAAGTCCTCGAACACCGCGTGGCTGCGTTTGTAGCCGGTGGTCGAGGTGTTGGCCAGGTTGTTGGCGATGGCGTCCAGCGCCACTTGCTGGCTCTCCATGCCCGTCTTCGAAATCCACAGTGATCGAATCATCGCCACGCTCCTGTTGCAAAGGCCTTGGCGTCGATGATCGCGGCAGCTTGAGGCGGCCCAACAGGCAAAAAGCACCGCGCGGGCGGTGCTTTTCTGGGCCGAGGCGGCGGCTTGCCGGCAGCTTACAGGCCGGGCTTCGGCCCACAGCCGGCTAGCTCGACGACAGCAGGCGGGTGGCCGACTGCTCGCGCTCCTGCGCGGTCTGCAGCATCTTCATCTGCTGCTCGAACTGGCGCGCGGCGGCGATCATCGCCACCATCGACTCGACCGGGCTGACATTGCTGCCTTCCAGGGCCTCGTTGAGCACCCGCGCGCTGGGGTTGGCTTCGAGGTCACCGCCGGCACTGCGGAACAGGCCGTCGGCGCCGCGCTGCAGCGGCGCTTCAGGCGTCACCAGCTTGAGCCGGCCGACCACCTGCGGCCGGTTGCCCTGCACGGTGGCCGTGACGGTGCCGTCCGAGCCGATCAACACCTGCGCGTTCTGCGGCACGCTGATCGGGCCACCGTCGCCCTGCACCGGCAAGCCGCCGCGGGTGACCAGCTGGCCCTCGTTGTCGACATCGAGCGCACCGCTGCGGGTGTAGGCCTCGGTCCCGGTGACCGACTGCACCGCCAGCCAGGCGTTGCCCTTCATCGCCACGTCGAGGTTGCGCCCGGTGCTGGCGATCGGGCCCGGCTCGGCGTTGTAGCCGGGCGTGGTCTCGATCGCGTAGACCCGGGTGCTGGCACCGTCGCCCAGCACCGGCACCGAGCGAAAGGCCGTGATCTCGGCGCGGAATCCTGGCGTCGACGCATTGGCCAGGTTGTTGGCCAGCACGTCCTGGCGCTGCATGTTGGCCTTGGCACCGGCCATAGTGAGGTAGATCACGCGGTCCATGGCGGCGGCTCAGCGCGGGCTGGTGTCGGGGCCGGCGCGGTCAGCGCAGGTTGACGAGGGTCTGCAGCACCGAATCCTGCGTCTTGATGGTCTGCGCGTTGGCTTGGTAAATGCGCTGGGCCACCATCATGTTCACCAGCTCGTTGGTGAGGTCCACAATGCTGTCTTCCAGCGCGTTGGACTGCAGCAGCCCCAGGTTGCCGCCACCCGGCGTGCCCAGCACCGGCTCTCCCGACTCAAAAGTGGCGGCCCAGCCATTGCCACCCAGCGGCTTCAAGCCCTGGTTATTGCGGAAGTTGGCCAGCTCCAGCCTGGCGATGGCCGACGAGATC
>JAYVDE010000360.1:0-4851 GCA_043749575.1 Burkholderiaceae bacterium
GGCAATCTCGTGGTGGCAACCTGCGCGGCCTGCACGGTGACCGACCCGATCCCCAGCGCTGGCAAGGCCAACATCAACGGCAACCCGCTGCCGCAAGCGCCCAAGAACACCGCCAGCTTCACGCTGAAGTACAGCCAGCCGATCGGCAACGGCGCCGAGTTCTACGCCTACACCGACTGGGTCTACCGCAGCAGCGTCAACTTCTTCCTGTACGAGTCGGTCGAGTTCACCGGCAAGGCGCTGACCGAGGGTGGCCTGCGCTTGGGCTATCTGTGGGCCAACGGCAAATACGACCTGGCCGCCTACGGCCGCAACATCAGCAACCAGCAGCGCATCGTCGGCGGCATCGACTTCAACAACCTGACCGGCTTCATCAACGAGCCGCGCACCTACGGCGTGCAGTTCAAGGCGCTGTTCTGACGATGGGCTGCGCCAGGCTCGCCACCTCACGGTGCGGGTCGGTCGGCCCGCGCAGTGGTCTGCGCAGGGGTCTACGCAGCGCCCTGCTCAAGGGATTGATCAGGGGCTCACTCGCAGGCGTGGTCAGCGCCACTGCAGCGCTGCCGCTGGCCGCGCAGCCGGCGGTGATCTTCGAGCTGGGCGGCAAGGCCGACCGCTCGTTCAACCAGGCCGCCTTCGAAGGCGCCGAGCGCTGGAAAAAAGCCACCGGCGGCCACTACCTGGCGTTCGAGGTTGCCCAATCAGCCCAGCGCGAACAGGCGGCGCGCCGCTTCGCTGAACGCGGTGCGGCGCCGGTGGTGGCGATCGGCTTTCCGCAGGCCGCCAGCATCACCACGGTGGCCAGAGAGTTCCCGAAAACGCCGTTTGCAATCATCGACGCGGTGGTCGACCTGCCCAACGTGCAGAGCTTCGTCTACCGCGAGCACGAGGGCTCGTTCCTGGTCGGCCTGCTGGCGGCGATGGCCAGCAAGAGCGGCACGGTCGGCTTTGTCGGCGGCATGGACATCCCGTTGGTGCGCAAGTTTCTCTGCGGCTTCGAACAAGGCGCGCGCTACGCCAATCCCAAGGTGGTGGTGTTGTCGGCCATGGCGGGCAGCACACCGGCCGCCTGGACCGACCCCGAGCGCGGCGCCGAACTGACCCGCAGCCAGATCGCCCGGGGGGTGGATGTGGTCTTCGCCGCCGCCGGCAGCACCGGCCTGGGCATCCTGCAGGCGGCCCGCGACGGCGGCATCCTGGCCATCGGCGTCGACAGCAACCAGAACCACCTGCACCCCGGCACCCTGCTCACCTCGATGGTCAAGCGGGTCGACCTGGCGGTGGTGCAGGCCTTCAATGGGGTGAAGCCCGGCATCACCTCGCTGGGGCTGAAAGAAGGCGGCGTCGACTACGCGCTGGACCAGCACAACGCGCGCTTGCTGACGCCCGCGATGCGCCAGGCCGTCGACGCCGCCAAGGCCGAGATCGTGGCCGGCCGGCTGAAGGTGCTCGACTACACCGTGGGCAACGCCTGCCAATAGCCTGGCAGCGGCCTGCCAGCGGCCTGGGGGCCGGCTTCTACAATCAGCGATCCCCTCTGACAGACCCTGGCCTGCGCGCGTGTCGCTGCGCGGCGAGGCACCGGCCGCCCCCATGACTGAACTTGCCAAATCCTTCGAACCCGCCGCCATCGAGGCCCATTGGGCGCCGTTGTGGGAGCAGAGCGGCATTTACGCGCCGACACTCGATCCGACGAAACCGTCGTTTTCCATCCAGCTGCCGCCGCCCAATGTGACCGGCACGCTGCACATGGGCCATGCGTTCAACCAGACCATCATGGACTCGTTGACGCGCTACCACCGCATGCGCGGCTTCAACACGCTGTGGCTGCCGGGCACCGACCATGCCGGCATCGCCACCCAGATCGTCGTCGAGCGGCAGTTGCAGGACGCCGGCCGGTCGCGCCACGATCTCGGCCGTGAGGCCTTCCTCAAGCAGGTCTGGGACTGGAAACAAACTTCGGGCGCCACCATCACCCGCCAGATGCGCCGTTTGGGCGACAGCGTGAGCTGGGGCCACGAGTACTTCACGATGGACGACAAGCTGTCCAGCGTGGTCACTGACACCTTTGTGCAGCTGTTCGACGAGGGCCTGATCTACCGCGGCAAGCGGCTGGTCAGCTGGGACCCGGTGCTCAAGAGCGCGGTCTCCGACCTGGAAGTCGAGAGCGAGGAGGAAGACGGCTTTCTCTGGCACATCCGCTACCCCGTGGTCGATGACGACGGCAGCCTGGCCGCTGCCGGGGCAGTGGCCAGCTTGGTCGTGGCCACCACCCGGCCCGAAACCATGCTGGGCGACACCGCGGTGATGGTGCACCCCGACGACGAGCGCTACGCCGCCTTCATCGGCAAGCAGGTGCGGCTGCCGATCAGCGGCCGGCTGGTGCCGGTGATCGCCGACAGCTATGTCGACAAGGCCTTCGGCACCGGCGTGGTCAAGGTGACGCCGGCGCATGATCAGAACGACTACCAGGTCGGTCTGCGCCATGGCCTGGAGATGCTGACGATCTTCACGCTCGACGCCAAGGTGTGGGCCGGCGCGCCCGAGGCCTACCGCGGGCTGGACCGCTTCGTCGCCCGCAAGCAGATCGTCGCCCAGCTCGATGCCGAAGGCCTGCTGGTCGAGACCAAGAAGCACAAGCTGCAAGTGCCACGCTGCGCCCGCACCGGCCAGGTGATCGAGCCGATGCTGACCGACCAGTGGTTCGTGGCCATGACCAAGCCCGGCCCCAACAACAAGAGCATCGCGCAGGAGGCGATCGAGGTCGTCGCGTCGGGCGAAGTGAAGTTCGTGCCCGAGCAATGGGTCAACACCTACAAGCAGTGGATGAACAACATCCAGGACTGGTGCATCAGCCGCCAGCTGTGGTGGGGCCACCAGATCCCGGCCTGGTACGGCAGCGGCGGTGAGCTGTTCGTCGCCCGCAGCGAGGCCGAGGCCCGCACCAAGGCCGATGCGGCGGGCTACAACGGCCCGCTGAGCCGCGACCCCGACGTGCTCGACACCTGGTACTCGTCGGCCCTGGTGCCGTTTTCGACACTGGGCTGGCCGGCCAAGACGATCGAGCAAGACCTGTTCCTGCCCAGCAGCGTGCTGGTCACCGGCCACGACATCATTTTCTTCTGGGTCGCCCGGATGATCATGATGACCAAGCACTTCACCAAGACCGCCGATTGCCCCGCGGGCAAGGTCCCGTTCAAGCACGTCTACATCCACGGCCTGGTGCTCGACGCGCAGGGCAAGAAGATGAGCAAGAGCGAGGGCAACGTGCTCGACCCGGTCGACCTGATCGACGGCATCGCGCTGGGCCCCTTGCTCGACAAACGCAGCACCGGCCTGCGCAAGCCCGAAAACGCACCCAAGGTGCGCAAAGCGACCGAGAAAGAATTCCCCGACGGCATCCCGGCCTATGGTGCCGACGCCCTGCGCTTCACCTTCGCGGCGATGGCCACGCTGGGCCGCACCGTCAACTTCGACACCAAGCGCTGCGAGGGTTACCGCAACTTCTGCAACAAGCTGTGGAATGCCACCCGCTTCGTGCTGATGAACTGCGAAGGCCAGGACTGCGGCCTGGTGGCGCACAGCAAGGCCGATTGCCAACCTGGCGGCAAGGCCCACGGCTACCTGCGTTTCAGCGCGGCCGACAAGTGGATCAGCAACGAACTGCAGCGGGTCGAAGCCGCGGTGGCCGAAGGCTTCGCCGACTACCGGCTCGACAACGTGGCCAACGCCATCTACCAGTTTGTCTGGGACGCCTACTGCGATTGGTACCTGGAGATCGCCAAGGTGCAGATCCAGGTCGGTGCCGAGACCGAACAGCGCGAGCAAGGCCTGGCGGCCCAAAGGGCGACCCGCCGCACCTTGATCCGCACCTTGGAGACCGTACTGCGCCTGCTGCACCCGATCGCACCGTTTGTCACCGCC
Source organism: Burkholderiaceae bacterium (assembly GCA_043749575.1). Lineage (GTDB taxonomy): Bacteria > Pseudomonadota > Gammaproteobacteria > Burkholderiales > Burkholderiaceae_C > Pseudaquabacterium. The sequence continues at coordinate 3,925 of JAYVDE010000360.1, forward strand.
GAGCTGTGGCAGACGGTGGCGGTGGTCGCCGGCCGAACAGCCGCCGATTCAGCCGCCGATTCAGCCACCAGTTCAGCCGCCAGTTCAGTCAACACCATCGCCACCGCGCCCTACCCCCAGGCCGAGCTGGGCAAGGTCGACGCCAAAGCCGACGCCTTTATGGAGCGGCTGAAAACCGTGGTCGCCGCCAGCCGCAGCCTGCGCAGCGAGATGAGCCTGTCGCCGGCCGAGCGGGTGCCGATGGTGGTGGGGGTCGAGCCGGGCGATGCCGAATTCATGACCGAGGCCGCGCCGCTGCTGAAGGCGCTGGCCAAGCTGTCCGACCTGACGCTGTTCACCGACGAGGCGGCTTTCAGCGCGGCCAGCGCGGTGTCGCCGGTGGCCGTGCAGGCCGGCGTGCGGCTGGCCCTGCTGGTGACCATCGATGTGGCGGCCGAACACATCCGCCTGGCCAAGGAGATCGCCCGGCTCGAAGGCGAGATCAGCAAGACCCAGCTCAAGCTGGGCAACGAGACCTTTGTGTCGCGGGCGCCCGCCGCCGTGGTGGCCCAGGAGCGGGCGCGGCTGGACGACTTCAGCCAGACCTTGGTGCGGCTGCGCGACCAGGCCGCCAAGCTGCCAGCGGCCTGAGCCGGGGCCCGCTGACAGCATCCCCGCTGGGCTTGCCAAGCAAACGGTACAGGCCAGCGACGGCCGTCGCACTGATGGACCTCAGCGACCGTCAGCGACCCTCAGCGACCCTCAGCGACCCTCAGCGACCGTCAACGGCTGCCGGGCTCGACCGCTGGCGTCAGCAGCGTGTCGATCTGCCGCGCCACATCCCAGGCCGCACGGACCCGCGATTCGCGGGTGGTGCTGGCCACTCTCGGTGTGACCTGCAACGTGTCGATGCCGTACAGCGGCCGGCCCGGCACGGCCAGGCCAGGC
>JAYVDE010000361.1:0-4847 GCA_043749575.1 Burkholderiaceae bacterium
CTGGCCGAACTGTTCGCGCCGATCTGCGCGAGCTTTGATGAAGTGGATCCCTTTCTCACGCTGCACGGCTTGGCCATGGCGTTCGAGCTCGTCGGCGGCTCCCACCAGGTCGGCGCCGACGTCAGCGCCCTTGGTGAAGATGCCGCCGCCCAGCCGCGCGAAGATCGAGATCAGCGACGAGCCGAAGGCAAAGCCCAGCAGCGGCTTGAGCAGCGTGGCCAGGTTCTTGTCCGGCGTGAACTTGCCGTTGCCGGTGAGGAACAGAAAGAAGATGCCCACGCCCAGCAGCCCCAGGCCGACCACCAGCATGCCGGTGATGGCGCCGCCCTTGAAGGCGACATCGAGCGCCGGGCCGATGCCTTTGGTTGCGGCTTGCGCGGTCCGCACATTGGCCTTGACCGACACGTTCATGCCGATGAAGCCGCAGCCCCCCGACAGCAGCGCGCCGAGCACAAAGCCAAACGCGCTGGTGGTGTCGATGAAGACGCCGATCAGGATCGCCAGCACCACGCCGACGATGGCGATGGTCTTGTACTGCCGCGCCAGGTAGGCCGCCGCACCCTGCTGAATGGCCCCTGCGATTTCCTGCATGCGGGCGTTGCCCGCATCCTGCGAAAGAATCCAGCTGCGCTGGACAAACCCGTAAAGCACGGCTGCAAGCCCGCACGCCAGCGCTGCGTACAGCGCCATGTTGGTCGATATCAAGGTATCTCCTTCCTCGGTCTAGCCCTGTGAATGAATGGCGCCCAGCTGTTTTCGCTGCCGTCGGCCCCGGTGTCGGGTCCGCGGCGGGTCGCCGGTGCAATGTAAGTGAGCGCTGCGCCGCGGGCGACGGTGTTTTCCTGCAGTAGCGCAAATGGCTGCTTGCCGTCAGGGCGTGGCAAGCACGGTTCGTAGAATACGGGTTAGTCCCCTCCAACCGAGCCCACCCCATGAGCCTGCACAACGTGACGCCCGGCGCCAAGGCGCCCGAAGAATTCAACGTGATCATCGAGATCCCGATGAACGCCGACCCGATCAAGTACGAGGTCGACCATGAGACCGGCGCGCTGTTCGTCGACCGTTTCATGAGCACCGCGATGCACTACCCGTGCAACTACGGTTACATCCCCAACACGCTGTCCGACGACGGCGACCCGGTCGACGTGCTGGTGATCACGCCGGTGCCGCTGATCTCCGGCGTGGTGGTCACCTGCCGCGCCATCGGCATGATGAAGATGGAAGACGAAGCCGGCGGTGACAACAAGCTGCTGGCCGTGCCGATCGACAAGGTGTTGTCGATCTACAGCCAGTGGAAGAAGCCGGAAGACCTGAACCCGCTGCGCATCAAGACCATCCAGCATTTCTTCGAGCACTACAAAGACCTGGAAGAAGGCAAGTGGGTCAAGGTGACCGGCTGGACCGGCGTCGAGGGTGCGCACGACGAGATCCGCACCGGCATCGCCAACTTTGAGGCTGGTCACAAGAAAACCTGAGGCGGCTTGGCAGGCTTGCGGGCTGGCTGCCTGCTTGGCTGCCTGGCGGCTGGATGGCTTGCCGACCGACCGGCGACCCGGCCCGGCCCGGGCTGCGCTGGCCGGTATCAATCGCCGGTCTTGAACGGGCTGTGTTCGCGCAATTCGTCCACATAAGCGGCGACACCCTGGCCTTCGCGCTGCAGAAAATCGGCCACCGCCCGCGCGAACTCGGGCTGCGCCAGCCAATGTGCCGAGCGCGTGCCCACCGGCAACAGGCCGCGTGCCATCTTGTGTTCGCCCTGGGCACCGCCTTCGAAGCGGCGGTAGCCGTTGGCGATGCACCACTGCAGCGGCTGGTAATAACAGGCCTCGAAATGCAGGCAGGGCAGGTACTCGGTGCAGCCCCAGTAGCGGCCCCAGGCCTGGCCGCTGTCGCGGTCGATGGCGACCAGCGACGCACCGATCGGCGCGCCGTTGCGGCGGGCGACGAACATCAGCCAATGCTGCGGCATCGTGGCCGCCATGGCCTCGAAAAAGCCGGCCGTCAGGTAAGGCGTCGAATGGTGAGCCTGGTAGGTCAGGGTGTAGCAGTGGTGGAAAAATTGCCACAGCGCCGGGTCGATCGCCGCCCCCTCGTGCACCGTGAAAGCGATGCCGGCATCGGCCACCTTGCGCCGTTCTTGCGCGATCTTCTTGCGCTTCTCGCGCTGCAGGCTGGCCAGAAAGGCGCTGAAGTCGGGCCAGGGTGATGTGGCGTCAGACGTCCAGTGGAACTGCACACCTTGGCGCTCCATCCAGCCGGGCTGCGCGGCCACCGGCGGCGCCTCGCGGTCGTCATGAAACAGCAGGTGGATCGACGAGGCCTTCTCGGCCCTGGCCACTTGCGCCAGGCCGGCCAGCAGCACAGCCCGTGCGGGCTCGTCGGCCGCCAGCAGCCGGCTGCCCGGCACCGGCGTGAAGGGCACCGCCACCAGCAGCTTGGGGTAATAGCGCAGGCCGTGGCGCTGGTAGGCGTCGGCCCAGGCCCAGTCGAAGACGTACTCGCCGTAGGAATGGGCCTTCAGGTAGGCCGGTGCCGCGGCCACCAGTTCATCACCCCGGTGCACGGTGACGAAGCGCGGTGCCCAGCCCGTGCCGGTCACGGCGCTGCCCGACACGTGCAGGGCGGCCAAGTACGCCCAACGCATGAACGGCGTGGGCTGCTGCTGGCGCGCCAGCAGCGCGTTCCAGGCAGCGCCGTCGAGACGGGTGGGGTCATCGTGGACCCGGATAACATCCTTTGTAACGTTCATGCCCTGGCTCTGATCACTCACCGTATGTTCACTCCGTCTGCTGCGGTATCCGCATCCGTTTCGCCCGGCACCGTCCGCATCGCGCTGGCCCAGATCAATGCCACCGTCGGTGACTTGGCCGGCAATGCCCAACGCATTGTGGCCGCCGCCCGCCAAGCCCATGCCGGCGGTGCGCACTTGCTGGTGGCGCCTGAACTGGCGCTGACCGGCTACCCACCCGAAGACCTGCTGCTGCGCCCGGCCTTCATGCAGGCTTGTGCGCGCCAGCTGGCCGCGTTGGCCACCGCGCTGGCGCCGTTTGACGGTTTGTCCGTGGTGGTTGGCCATCCGCACCAGTTTGGTGAGCACGGCGACGAACGGTCGCGGTCCCACGCGGTGCAACAGCGGTTCAATGCCGCGTCGGTGCTGGCCGGCGGCGCGGTGCTGGCCACCTACTGCAAGCGGGAACTGCCCAACTACCAGGTCTTCGACGAGCGCCGTTACTTTGCTTCGGGCCGCGACGCGGGCCAAGGCGCGGTGGTGTTCGACTGCGCCGGCCGCCGTGTCGGCCTGCTGATCTGCGAAGACGCCTGGTTTGATGAGCCGGCCCAGGCCGCCCGTGCCGCCGGCGCCGAGATCCTTTGCGTCATCAACGCATCGCCCTTCCACCTCGACAAGAGTGGTGAGCGCGAGGCCCGCATGGTGCAGCGGGTGCAGGCCACCGGTCTGCCGCTGCTGTACGCCCACCTGGTGGGCGGGCAGGACGAGGTGGTGTTCGACGGCGCCTCGTTTGCGCTCGACGCGCAAGGCCAAGTCGCCGCGCGTGGCGCCAGCTTCGACGAACACCTGGTGCTGGTCGACTGGCACGCCGACGGCACGATGACCGGCAGCGTGCGGCCGGTGCCCGAGCTGGAGGCCCAAGCCTGGGCCGCGCTGGTGACCGGCGTGCGCGACTACATCGGCAAGAACGGCTTTCCTGGCGCCATCATCGGCCTGAGCGGCGGCGTCGATTCGGCGCTGGTGCTGGCGATCGCCGTCGATGCGCTGGGCGCCGACCGGGTACGCACGGTGATGATGCCCTCGCCCTACACCGCCGACATTTCCTGGATCGACGCCCGCGAGATGGCCCAGCGGCTGGGCGTGCGCTACGACGAGATCTCGATCCTGCCGATGTTCGAGGCCTTCCGCGGCAGCCTGGCGGGTGAGTTCGCCGGTCGTGCCGAGGACACGACCGAGGAGAACATCCAGGCCCGCATCCGCGGCACGCTGCTGATGGCGCTGTCCAACAAGTTCGGCGCCATCGTGCTGACCACCGGCAACAAGAGCGAGATGGCCACCGGCTACTGCACGCTCTACGGCGACATGGCCGGCGGCTTCGCGGTGATCAAAGACGTGGTCAAGACCCTGGTGTATCGACTGTGCGAGTGGAAAAACCGCCAGCCCACCCTGCGCGCAGACGGCAGCATCGGCCCGGTGATTCCCGAGCGCATCCTCACCCGGGCGCCCTCGGCCGAACTGCGACCCGACCAAACCGACCAAGACAGCCTGCCGCCCTACGAGGTGCTGGACGCCATCCTGGCGCGCTACATGGAAGAAGACCAGGCCATCGACGACATCATCGCCGCGGGTTATGCGCCGGCCGATGTTGAGCGGGTGACGCGGCTGATCAAGTTCAACGAATACAAGCGTCGGCAATCGCCGGTGGGCATCCGCATCACCCACCGCGCCTTCGGCCGCGATTGGCGCTACCCCATCACCTCGAAGTTCCGTGCTTAAATTCAAGCTGAACGCCAGCAGACCCCGGAGCCCGTCATGAAACAGATCACCGCCATCATCAAGCCCTTCAAGCTGGAGGAGGTGCGCGAGGCACTGGCCGACGTGGGTGTCTCGGGCCTCACGGTCACCGAAGTCAAGGGCTTCGGCCGCCAGAAGGGCCACACCGAGCTGTACCGCGGCGCCGAGTACGTGGTCGACTTTCTGCCCAAGGTGAAGGTCGAGGTGGTGATCAAGGATGTCGACGTCGACCGCTGCCTCGAAGCCATCGTCAAGGCCGCCAAGACCGGCAAGATCGGCGACGGCAAGATCTTCGTCACGCCGGTTGAGCAGGTGGTGCGCATCC